>NZ_JAMPKB010000067.1:0-31132 GCF_039961925.1 Trichocoleus sp. DQ-U1
TTTTCAGGGCGCTATCGTAACCGTAGGAAACGATTTGGTTTGCGCTTAAACTTGATTGCTGGGCTACTCAACTATGAACTGGCATATGCTTCCTGATTCATGCAGGAGGTCTATTGGGTAAGAGTCGCCAAGCACAACCTGTAACCAGCACATACAATTCGGGCTTGCAACACCAACATCAAGTTGACGCTGCGAGGTCTGCCGTTGTTGGATGCAGGGCTGAGGAGGGATTCAAACAATTCGTATTGTTCAAGGGTTAGATCTGTCGCGTAGGCTAAATTCATGACTTCCTGGAGGGCTGTTTGGATTTTGATATGATTCAGCCTAAACCCCAGGAAGCTTTTCTATCTACTGATATGTTTTGTTACTTCTCAAACATCCTCTCAGGCATTTTGAAGCATTCAAGTATTTACACTTAGGGATGCTATCAGAAATCCCCCAAAAATCCTTGCCCAAAATAGCGAAAACAGTAGGGCTAAAATCCAGTCAATCATTACATCATTTTTTAAGAGATGCACTGTGGGATACAAAAAAATCAAGAGAAATGAGGCTGGAGTTTACAAAGATATTGATTGGGGAAAGAGAAATAATTTTATGTGTGGACGAAACCGGGGATAAAAAAAAGGGAAAAGCCACAGAATATGTAACTCGTCAATATATTGGGAATTTAGGTAAAACCGAAAATGGAATAGTGTCAGCAAACGCCTATGGGGTAGTAGATGGAATTACTTATCCATTGATCTTTCAAATATTTAAACCAAAAAACCGCCTGAAACCAGGAGATAAATATAAAACCAAACCCCAAATAGCAATAGATATGATTCAAGAGTTGAAAGAATGGGGATTTAAAATCAAGTTAGTTTTAGCAGATAGTCTCTACGGAGAAAGTTGAGATGTAATTAGCTGCATAGAAAAGTTACAAATAATGTTTATCGTCGCAATTCGCTCCAATCATGGAGTGTTGATGCCGCCCGGGAGCCGAAAACGTTATAACCGATGGAAAGCTTATCAGCAAAGGCTTTCGCACCGCCCACCCGAAACTCGTTACCTGAGAGAAATTATTTTTGGCAAACGTCACCGCCGGAGATATTACCAAATTAGTAAGACGAATACTCCCGATCCAACCGGAGAGGAAAGTTGGTACATTAGGACCAATTTTTCAATTGATTTGTCACCGAATGTAGCTGAGCTATATAGTTTACGAAACTGGATTGAATATGGTTTTAAGCAAGTTAAAAATGAACTAGGCTGGGCGGATTTTAGACTGACTGACTATGAAAGTATTGAACGGTGGTGGGAAATCGTTTTTAGCGCCTATCTTTTAGTCAGCATTCAGGCTGCCTCATTTCAATTTTTACCCCAATCAAGCCCAACATCTACATCATTAGTGCCAGACTCAAGTGACTCCAATATTTCTCAACATAGTCAACATCCTGATTGGGAGTCTGGTACGACCTGGAAGAGTTCATTGAATAACCTGAGATTAATTATTCAACCTTATATCTTCTACTGTTTGATTCGACCTTGGCTACAAGTATTTAACATTCCTGGGATGAAACGTTGCTTTTTGAAATTAATTCACTTCATGAATGATTTTCGCGCTTCTCCTGTCAGTTTCCCTATTGCTAGTTGAATCTATTCCTGATTCTCCTCTCCCCCTAGTAACAAAAGAGGGATCAATCCGAGCAAGGTGTATACTAGCCCTTGGGCTAAGGGCAAGAATTGTAGACATTGTTCTTGCTATCTTTTGGTTTCATGCCCTTTTCTCTCATTTCTGGCTACTGTTTGGCAACTAGAGCATTTGTACTGGTGCAAGATGTGAGTCAACCGAGAACCGCGATAAACAGCGTTGACGAGTTCTCCAAAGAAGGCGATCGCTTTTGGCAATTATTTAGTACATTTATACTATTTACACACCAAGCTTTGAGACACTCGTATGGAACTCATCCAACGGACTACGCTTCTCTACCAAGCCGGGAGTTCAGATAAAGTCTACGAAGTCGATCTCTGCAAGACAGGTGAAAACCGCTACCTCGTTAACTTCCGCTACGGACGACGCGGTACAACTCTCAAGGAAGGTACAAAGACGGTTCAGGCTGTACCCTTAGCCCAAGCGCAGCGAGTGTTCGATAAGCTGGTTGACTCCCAAATTCAGAAGGGCTACCGGGATGTCACCGCTGGGGCAGTTAACCCGCCGACGCCAGCCGCACCAGTCCAAACTGCAAGTAATATACCAGTCACTAGCGACCCACGCCACCAAGCCATCCTCAACCGTTTGGCGAACCGGGACAATCGGAAATGGCCTCTGGAACGGGCAATTTGGCGGGCTGGCGAACTTAAAATTAGAGAAGCTACGCCGTTGTTAATTCAACTCATTGGAACTGGCGAAGCTTTGAGAGATTATTGCATCGCTTGGGCGTTGGGTTGGTGTGGGGATGAGAGCACCATTCCCTTTGTCAGGGAACTTTCCCAGCATAAATCTGTTGCTGAATTCGTCTGCCGCATCGCCTGGGAAGCACTATTTAAATTATCAGATGAACAGACACAAGGGCAGATGCGTTCTGAGAAGATAGAACAACTGCCCTTAGAGTTGCGCGATTTAGCCCGAAATGGAACAGCAGAAACATTTGCAACTACACTTCGCGATTATTTAAATAGCAGCGATTACAGGCGTTTTTCCGTTCTCGATACTATTTATCAAATTGATAACCAATACGTGCGTCCAGCACTACTCGATATTTTATGCGAAACACCTTTTAAATCTAACTACTTCCAGCGAATTCGCCATATTTTCAAGATGGCTGAGTATCGCCATGATGCAGAAGTTTTCGGAATCCTTGCTTATGCCTTTGAGAAAGAACCGGGGACGTTTAATAATCAGCAAACGGGTTGGCAATGGGACTCAGTGAAGCGCGAATATTATAGTACCGGGAAACGCCACACTGAAGAACTCAAGAGTCCGCAGTCGAAAAAAGCTTACAGCCAACAAACTCGTGAATATCTGCGGCGGCGAGTTTGGCGTACGCTTAAAACTTTGGGTGAAGAAAGCGATTCTAACTATATCAATCTTGCAGTCAATATTCTCCTACAGTATTCGGATGATGACGCTCAACCAGCCAAGCAGTCAACTTTCAGGAGATGGAACGGACAACGCCGTTCCTATGAAAGCTTTACTAGAGGTTGGGATACTTATGCTGGCTACCTAATTTTTAATCATATTCTTTACGAAAACAGTCCCCGCTATGCCTCCCATCCTAAAGCATGGCGTTGTCAAGATGGTTACAAACCGGGAGATCCAGAACCGCAAGTAAGAGAAGAAGCTTTTTCCGAACTTTGGCAGCAAAACCCAGCAGCACTTGTACAGTTATTAATAGAAAGTGATTGCCGTCCCGTTCATCATTTTGCAGTTAAAGCGTTGCGCGTCTGCAAAGAATTTTGCGATCGCCTTGACACTGACACATTAATCAAATTCCTGAATCAACCCTACGAAATAACTGCTGAATTCGGATTTTTACTGGCACGCGATCGCTACAACCCCGCCCAACCCAACAGCGAATTAGTTTTGGCTCTTGCTAATTGTGCATTCCAAGAAGCACGTACACAAGCCTATCGCTGGATCGAACAGCAACGAGAATTCTTTTTTGAATCCAGTGACTTTATCGCGGGTTTAGTGACCAGTCAACAAGCTGATACCCGTGCTTTTGCGCGAAGGTTACTAAGTTCATCAATTTTAACCGATACAACCGCCAGGGTTCTCATCGGAAGAATTATTGCTGCTGTGTTGGTACTAGAACCTACGCAAACAGATAGTTCAAGAGAAATTAGTGAAACTTTGTTGCTCTGTTTTGCGCCGCAACTGCGTAATTTGGGGTTTGGTGTAATCCTTGATTTACTTAATCACCCGATGCAGGAAATTCAAGAATTAGGTGCAAGAATTCTATTAAATCATGATATTCGTGCTGTTGATCTACCGCCAGATTTAATTGAATTACTTCTTGCCTCTCCTTATGAGTCAGTACGCGGTATTGGGGTGAGGATTTTTGGACAACTACCTGATGAGAGATTGTTAAGCGATCGCATCCTCATCGTCTCAATGGCAATTAACGCTGTCGCTGATATTCGTAACGCAATCCGTCCGGTGATTCGGCGTTTGGCAAGCAATCATCCAGATTTTGGCACCGAGTTAGCAGCTGATTTTATTGATGTCTTAATTACGCCAGAGAGACACGAAGGTGTCCACAAGGATGTAGTACAACTGATGCGAGAAGACATACCAGAATGGATGTCTAATATCAGCAAAGAACGCGCGATGCAGCTACTTCGTGCTAAATCATCAGTCGCACAGGAATTAGGTGGTTTGGTATTAAGAGAAAATAGCGCTCGCTTCCTCCCAGACTTCGAGATAAGCGAGATAGTCAAACTTGCCAATCATGAAATTCTTTCAGTTCGTGAAGCAGCGCGGGAAATGTTCTTGCGAAGTTTAAACCGCATCCGCAGCGACTCTCAAGAAATGTTATCAGCAGTACGCCTACTAGAGTCCAAGTGGGAGGATTCGCAGGAATTTGCCTCCAGAATCTTTAATACCGAATTCGTTAGAGAAGACTGGACTCCCGAAGTTATAGTCAGCCTCTGCGATAGCATTCGTGAAGATGTCCGTTCCTTTGGACGCGATTTAGTCACGCGCAATTTTCAAGAAAGTGATGGGCAAGAATACCTGCTCAAATTCAGCGAACACCCCTCCGCCGATATGCAGATATTTGCGACTAACTATTTAGAAAACCATGCCGTAAATAATTCCGAACGTTTGAGGAAACTAGCGTCCTACTTTGTCACGGTTTTATCTAGTGTTAATCGCGGCAGAGTTGCCAAAAAGCGCATCTTTGCCTTTCTGGATAATGAGGCACAAAAAAGCGAAGAAGCTGCCAGAATTATCGCTGAAATTCTCACGCGGCAATCTGCCACGATGGCAATTGGCGACAAAGCATCAGCAGTTCAAATAATGCTGAAAATTCAAAAGGCATATCCTCAGATATGCTTACCTATTCAGGTAAAAGCTGTTTCGGAAGTGAGAAATTAGAGATTTACCGAACCGGAAAGGCGCAGAGAAGATGGGAGAATCCTTAACCAGCGTTACGCAAAATATTTATATTCTCTGAGTGTTTCCTTTATGTCTTGGTGGTTGATTAATCTTCTAACCACCAAGGCGCGAAGACACTCAGAAATGGCTAACTCAAGCAAAAAAATAAGAGGTAAATTATGGAATTTAACTACAGCTACAACGGAAGTACAGAAGTTAGCGATCGCGGTTCCAATACCCAAATGTCTTTCTCTCCCGATACGAAGCGTGAACCCACTTACTTTATCGGAGAATTGCGTCAGAATGTCGCCTTTCGGGAAGCGATTAGTGCCTTGCATGATGTTGTCGTCTCCGATATGCGGTTCAAACCCAAAGACAAAACGGCATATAAAGAATGGGCAGCAAAACAGCAGGATCTGGACTGGCAACTCATCGCCGCACAACGCCAAGAAGTTGCGAATCAAATCAAGCCCTTGCAGGATGAACTTAATCAATTAAGCCAGCATAGTTACCAGCGTCGGGAACCTTTTTACAAGGCACAACGCCGCTATTTTGATTACCTTTATCAAAAAGACCGCGATGCTTGGTTTGTCCTCGACCCGGTGATTACAGTTCATCCCGATGAAGTATTTTTTGAATGTTTCAGTCAAGATGAATCCAGTTATGGGCGTCTCGGTGCCAGCTACGAAGTCTTTAAGAATATCAACGAGTTTGCCTGCGGTACGACTAATATTGATTACTCAGCGGCACTTTACGACGAGTTTCAAAAAATCCGCAGTTACAAAAACACCAAATTTGAAATAGATCCCTCTGGTTTTGAAGTTCAAACTACCCACGAAGAAACTTTTAAAGAAGTCAAAATCGATTTACCCGACAGTTGGGTAAGAGGCTTTTTGCAAGTTAGTTCTGCGATGTCTTTACCAGCAACGCGAGTTGATTTGCATCCGATGGATATTTACAATATGTGCTTTGTGCTGCGTCGCCACAAGGAGAAGCAAGGGCCTCGCAGTATGCGCTACCATCTTAAACCTGGGGAACCCGTGCGGATAACGTTTGATCCGTGGGGAATTGAAATCGTTTGTGCGCGATCGCTCTACACTGGATCGCAATCACAAGAAATCCGCGTTTGGGGACGACGCCGCCTCCACATCCTCGAACGTCTCATCCCCGTGGCGAAAAAGTTTACCGTTCACCTACTCGGTACGGGTATGCCTTCCTTCTATGTCGCTGACTTAGGCGATATGTCCTTTACCCTCGGTTTATCGGGATGGACGGCAAACGACTGGTCGCAATCTGGTAACTTTGACTTGATGGCACCCCGCGCCGACATCGACAAATGGACGCAGCAACAAATTTTCAAGGCGCTGAAGAAGAACTGGGTAGAGAGTCCCGACTCCCTTGCGGAACGCCTTGGTTTAAACCGTGCCGTAGTTCTCGGTGCTTTAAGTGCTTATACACAAGCGGGACGTGCGATTTACGACTTAAATAAGCAAGTTTATCGGGTGCGGGAACTGACGCGAGAACCTTTGCCGATGGAACGCCTGCGCTTTGCCAATGAGCGAGAAGAGAAGGCAACCCGTTTCTTGGTTTACAATGCTGTGCAGGTGACTAATGTTACCAGCGATGCTACAAGAGCGTTTACTCTGCAAGGTAATGTTTCAGACAAGGATAAAACCTTGAATCCCTCATTGACAGTTGACGCAGATGAGCGTATGATAGCCGCAGAATGTACTTGCAACTGGCATCAACAGAATAAACTGTACAAAGGCCCTTGCGAACACATTCTGGCGTTGCGAATGCAACACGCCCGTCAGTATTGACGAATCACGCGCACCTAATCAGTTGGTAAACAGCCTTGCAATCCGGACGATGGATCGTCGTCCTTGCGTTTAGCCTAGCCATGCACCACTAGCCTGCTCTTAACTGTGCGGTCATTCAGGGCTACCCCCTTTTCCGGTGGGACTTCCCTGAAGTGTAAGAAGGGGGTAGCCCTGAGACCGCTTGAGTTGAGCAATCTAGTCCAGAGATGTTTACGAAGGGGCAACCAACTGACAGCTGCGCGTAATTTTTATTCCAATTGCAACGGTAGGGTGAGCAGATTTCTGCCCACCCTACATTTTTCTATACTGCGATCGCAAACGTCTAAAAATTCTATGCCCTCAGCCTGTAAGAAGCAAAATGCTAGCACTCACTAGCACTCAAGCGGTTCACCATAAATTTGTTCCCACAAATCCACTCAATCAAGCCAAGCTTCAATCCAAGCCTCGAATGATGGAGTATAGGGTATAAAGCACTCCTCCCAAGGCAAGTAGTCAGAAGCATTCGGATCGAAAACAATAATTGGAGAGTTCGGTTTGGAACAATCGATGCACGAGTAGATCCCGCATCCCCATGAACAGATGGGTAGTAGACGATCTGGCCAATGCGACATAGGCTCATCTGGATCAGTCTTTTGAGAGCTGACATAGAAACTGGTTATCGAGCTTCCAGCCTCCACCATACCGTCTTTAACACCGATAAGGCCGTAACCTGGGCCAAAACCACCATTGCCAACTTTGAGGTACATTTCCCGCAGAAGATCGGGAAGCTGAAAGCCAAGCAACTCCTCAGTAGCCACTATATGCTGTGGTAGCGCGGGCGAATGGGCGACGTAAAAAACAGGATTACCTTTCCCGTCTAAGATGCCGTGTCCTAAATCAGTAGCACGAGCTGAGTCATGAGCGCGATCGTTCAAGCGTTCGATAAGTCTCGATATACTCATGCTATTCTCCGTTTACTCTTTTAGATTTAGTACATTTATACTATACTGTCCACATTGCCTGAATCGCTTCGCTACTTTCACCAGCACAAATATGTCAGATCAGCCGCGTACCCGCCAGGAACTGTACGATCGCATCCGACAAACGGGCAAAGAGGAATTCATCCTCGAAGAGATGATACGTTATGGGTTCTGGTCTGCACAAGGCGAGATACCGCAAGATCCAGCCGATGACATTCGGCGGATGGGAGAGATCCGGCGAGAACTGGATGAACTGCGACAGCAGAGTTCGCGTCTTCACAACGAAAAGGAACTTCGCAAGCAGCTACTCAAGCAACGCCTAGCCGAGTCGCGGCGAAAGCGACAGGAGACGAAAGAACGGCGGGAACGGGAAAGGCAAGAACGAGCGCAAGATTGGCGACAAAGAAAAGAGCGAGAAATCCTTTATCTTGGTGAAGATGTCTCAGGTGGACTCAACTATACTGAGTGCGATGAGGAAAGGTTGCGAAGTTATGGATTACCTTTGTGCGGTACACCCTACGAAATTGCCGCTGCAATGGGAATTACTGTGGGACAATTGCGCTTTCTCGCTTTTTCCCGCAAGACTTCGACAATTTCTCACTATATCCGCTTCAAGATTCCTAAAAAAACGGGTGGCGAACGGTTGATTTCGGCACCGATGCCACGCTTGAAGCAGGCGCAGCATTGGATTTTGGGTAATATTTTGGAAAAGCTAGAACTGCACGATGCAGCTCATGGTTTTAGACGCGATCGCTCTATTGTCAGCAACGCTCAACCTCATGTAAAACGCGACGTAATTATCAATTTTGACCTGAAAGATTTCTTCCCCTCAATTTCCTATAAGCGAGTTAAAGGACTTTTTCACTCTTTCGGTTATTCGGAAGCTGCCGCAACAATCTTCGGGTTGCTGTGTACCCAACCCGATATCGAAGAGGTTGAATTAGACGGCAAAACTTATTATGTAGCACTCACAGATCGACATTTACCCCAAGGTTCGCCAGCTTCTCCAGCAATTACGAATCTAATGTGTCGCCGCTTAGATAGACGACTTACCAGTATGGCTGAACAATTGGGTTTTGTTTATACTCGCTACGCTGACGATTTAACTTTTTCTGCTTCTGGTGATAGCCTCCGCAATATCTGCAACATTCTCAAACGCACTCAGTCAATCGTGACTCACGAAGGGTTTACGATTAATGAACAGAAGACTAGAATATTGCGGAAAAATCGGCAGCAGGAAGTTACTGGAGTTGTGGTGAATGATTATCCTAATATTTCTAAAAAAGAGCTAAAACGTTTTCGTGCTACTTTGTTCCAAATCGAGAAAGATGGCTTGGAAGGTAAGCATTGGGGAAATTCTGATAATGTGATGGCTTCAATTCAGGGTTATGCCAATTTTGTGGCTATGGTTAATCCGCAAAAGGGTGTTGAGTTTCAAGAGCAAATTCGACGGATTCGAGATAAATACAGACGCTAGTCACCAGCAGCAAAGCCCGCCCGGAACTCAAGTTCCGGGCTAATAGCGAAAGTCCATTAAAATGGACTGAAATGCTTTCTCAGCCCTCTTAAGAGGACTTTCCCTATTAGCCAGCGATTTTAATCGCTGGCGGGTGAGTGCGATATTTGCAAGATGTGATGAAGAGGAAATTGAGAATTGGAAAATTACAGCCAATCCTCATTCCTTTCATATTACTTAGTTTTAGTTGCAAAAGCCTGCGATTTTCTCCATAAAAAATCCGAAATTTCCATCTCTACTCTTGTAGTTTATCTAAGTCAAAACTCACCAAAACGGCATTCTTGGCTCGACGCTAGAAACTGCACAAAATATCTAGAGGACGCTACAAATGAAAGCAACTTACTCCCTGAGTCAATCGCTTATTGCAGCCGCTACCCCGTCCACCGTAGACTTGATTGTTAGTTTCCAGGCTGAAGAAGAAACGCGCAACAAAGTACCGCGTCTTCCGCTTAATTTGAGTGTAGTAATTGATAGATCGGGTTCGATGGCGGGAGCGCCACTAAAGAATGCTATTCAAGCTGCACAAAGGCTTGTGGAATATTTGACACCGGAGGATTTTCTTTCAGTTGTAATATATGACGATACGCCGGAAACAATTCTTCAGCACCAACTGGTTCAGGATAAAGCTGCCATTCGTTCGCTAATTGGTAAGGTGAAAGCTGGCGGGTGTACTAACTTGAGTGGCGGCTGGTTGATGGGATGCGACAATGTAAAATCTCAGCAGTCTACAGAACGCATCAATCGCGTTTTATTATTAACAGATGGACAGGCGAATGTTGGTATTACCGATTCTCAAGTATTAATTAACACTGCAAGACAACAAGCCGAACAGGGAATCATTACTACAACTTTAGGATTTGGAACTTATTTTAATGAAGATTTGCTCATCGGCATGGCAAATGCTGCCGGGGGAAACTTCTATTTCATCCAATCGCCTGACGATGCTACTGATGTATTCAGAATCGAACTGGAAAGCCTCACGTCTGTTGTCGCGCAAAATATGACGGTGACGCTGCAACCAGAAGATTCTGTACAAATTACCGGGATTCTCAACAATTACCGATCTAATCCGATTGGCAACAACTTGGAAGTTTTCTGCGGCGATGTTTATGAGGTAGAAAATAAGCAGCTAGCTGTAGAATTGTCAATATCTCCGCCAACAAATCTTGGGGTGACAAATATTGCCACCGTTGCTTATAAATATCAAGCGGTTGTCGATGGCAGCATTCAACAATTCACTGACGAAATCCCGATTAGTATAACGGTTGCTGATGCTGAATCCGCCAGTAATATGCAGCCAGATGCAGCGGTTGTGGAGCAAGCAAGTAAGCTGAGGATTGGTAAGGTAAAAGATGAAGCGATCGCACTCGCTGACAAAGGAGATTATACCGGCGCATCCCAGAAACTTCGTAAGACAATCGAGGATCTCAAGCTGAAAGCATTGCATGAATCCTTTGAAGTTGCCGAAGAGATGGAACAACTGGATTATTATGCACAACGCCTGGAGAGCAAAAAGTTTGATAGTGTCAGTCGCAAGGAGATGCGAGATCAATCTTACCAGGCTCTTACACGCGATCGCGGCGACTTAAAATTGCGCGGACTTGCTGCGAGTGCCAACAGCTTAGAGGCGGTTTCCAGCGTAGATGCGGGAGTTTTGGTAAAATGCGATCGCGTTAGTGGTAAGTTGCGGATTCACGTCATTTCTGACGGTTACAATCCTGATTTCAATGTGCAATTTCCCCGCAATATTCGTGAGGAAGGTGTCACCTACATCGTTGATGAAATCAATCTCTCTGCGGACGGTAGCTTTTATCGCGTCTCCGGCAACATTCGCCGCTTAGTGCAACCCGGACAAGAACGCGCCGCATCATCTCAAAATGGTACATCTTCTTCCAGTCCGAAACGACAAAAGCTGAATGCACCAGCTTCTGCTGCCGATTTAGAAACAACTGATACTGTAGGTGATGGAGTTATCGTGCAGTGCGTAAAAGAAGGCAGTAAATTGAGAGCCAGAGTTGTTTCTGATGGATTCAATCCTAACTACAATATCCGCTTTCCCCGCGACATTCGCGAAGAAAACGTTCTTTATGTTGTTGATGAAGTGGAAGAAGCAAAGAATGGCGGATCTTATGTCGCTTATGGGAAGATTCGCAGGTTAGTTCAATAGGACTGTTTTTTTAACGTTGAGCAATATAGAGATACACAAAGCTAAAGTGACTAATGCTACCCCTGCCAAGGTGTTTTTGATCAACTAGGATAAAATTCATAAATCTGGTGATTGCGTGGGGTCGGTTAGCAACAGCGTAACCCAGTAAGCAGAGAAATTCACTGACAACACAATCATTCTCAATTCATAGTCAATTAGCTAGACTGAAATAACCTAACTTCGTTGAACTCACCTTGACTGGGGTAAGTGAGTAACGCTTACTTTGCTTAAAGATAACTGAGGACTATGGAATATGTTTAAGCTAGTTTGGACAAACGACGCACCAGATCCATACCATCTTGCTATACTCCAGCAAGGAGTGAATGTTTGGAATGCTTGGCGTGGAATGAATTCACAAATCATACCTAGCTTCCATAGAGCCAATCTCAGCAAAGAAAACCTTAGTAATGCAAATTTCAAAAGAGCTGAATTTAAGGAGGCTAATCTTCAAGGAGCTAACCTCAGCGGAGTAGTTCTTGGAAAAGCTATTCTAAGCAAAGCCAATCTCAGTGAAGCCGATCTCACTGGAGCCGGATTATATGAGGCGGATCTTAGTGGAGCCAACCTTACGGGTGCGAACCTTAGCTTTGCTCACTTCAATAATACAAAGCTTAGTAACGCCAAACTCATAAAAGCTAGACTTATTGGAACTAAAATAGCTGACGCTAACTGTGGTTCTGTGAATTTCAGCTATGCTGATTTTCAAGGTGTTGAGAGTTTTAGGAGTATTTTTAATGAAGCTGATTTTAGCAATGCTACTTTCAAAAATGCGCTTTTTTTGGGAGCCAAATTATACAGGGCAAATTTCAAAAAAGCTATTTTGAATTGCGTCAAAATGCCCAGAGCTTATCTACAGGAAGCCGAATTTAGCAATGCTACTATCATAGGAGTAGATTTTAGTGGTGCTGATCTTAGTAACGCTAATTTTAGTGGTGCTGATCTTACCAACGCTAATTTAAGCGATGCTAATCTTAGTAACACTAACCTGACTGGTGCAATTCTCGATGGAGCTTGCTTAGTCAGAGTAAAAGCATTAGCAACAGACTTTACAGGAGCAAAGCTTACAGGAGCCTGTATAGAAGACTGGCACCCTAACGGTGATACAAAGTTTAATAATATTGCTTGCGAGTACATCTATCGAAAAGAAGACAATCAAGAACTTCATCCGAGCGGTGGAAGAAAATTTGCACCCGAAGAGTTTGCTGCATTCTGCAAAGAAGAACAAGACAAGGATAAAAGGCGTTATACATACACCTCAACACGTCTCCAAAAAGATAAGCCTGAAGAGAATTTGAAAAGTCTAGCAAAGTTAATAGATGTTTCTAAAGTTGAAGCAATATTTGACCCTTATCTGGATAATTCAGCTCTAGACAATCTCTCAAAGTTAGTAAGTTTTGGAGTTTCTATTTCTCCGGATTTAAGAGTTCTGACTTCTAATAAAGTTTTGAACCCAAACAGACCAAGACTAACAAATACTCATGCACAAAAATTTTTAAAAAATTTCTCATATTCAGGAGAAATTCGGATACTTCAATCCGACAAAGAACATCGCCGTTTTATGCTCTTGAGCGATAAAACAAGTCTCATTATTGGACTATCTCTTAATGATGTATCCAAAAATGAAGCAGCGTATGTGGAATCTGATAGAGAAGATTTAGTGTTCTTTGATTCGGAGTGGAAAACGGCTCAACAAATATAACATAACCTAAATTCAAGAGAACTTTGGCAACCCCTATACTTTGGTAGAGTTGAGCCTTCACCCATCCAATTCCAAAAATTACGCCATTTAAAAATAATTGTAGGTTGGATTTGAGCAACAGAAAAACTCAACAAATACTTATAGCATTCCTATTTGTTTCGTAACAAAAGAACCACAGAAAAAGCAGTCTTATTTGTTGGGTTGAACGATAGTTCAACCCAACAAATGTAGTCGTAACTACTTAACTTTACGTTTCGTAGCCTCAACCCAGCCTACTGAATCATATCTTTGAACTAAACCAATTTCTTAATATCTCCAAAAGCACGATAAAATCCGCCACGAGAAGATTCGCGCACCTCTTCCACCAGATAACGCGCACCTTCGGAGCGAATCTCCTGAGGAAATTGCACTTTCCAACTGGGATTATAACCAGGAGAAACAGCGCGAATTCTTAACTTCCCACCTTCTTTAAAGCACTCGACAATTACTCCCTGACTGGCGTTCGATGTCGTTTCTAAAGTATTAGAAGGAACGGCTGCGGCAACGGCAGTAGGTGCTTTAATGTTAATAGCCTGGGGAACTGTACCCGCTTGCGCCGCTTTGATTGCAGCTTCACTAGCATCGATGCAAGCAAGAGAACCATCGGTGGTGACGATGTAGAGATGGTCATCTATAAACTGCATGGAAAAAGCAGAACCGCAGCCAGTGGCTAGTTTCCAAAGACGCTCTCCTTGTTGAGTAAAACAATAAATTGAGGAGCAATTATCGCCTGCAAAGACATATTTACCTTCTTCAGCAGTCGCGCAAGAATAAACAGGCGCATCACATTGATAAATTGTGCTAACTTCCCCTTTCTTGGTGAAGCAATAAACTTGATTCTCACTGGTACTAGCATATACAAATGCTTCTTCTTGCCAGCCAAATAGCACCTCACCGCGAGTTTTCTGATTCCAAATCTTCGTTCCATCTTCCCAGTCATACATGGTTACGCCGTTGCTGTGACCGTGATAAATACCAATTTCATCGCAGCGCACCATCCAGCCATACTCGCCACTACTTTTTTTAGTCCATTGAGACTCATCTTCGTGATTGATAGTTGTAACATTTCCAGCGTCATCAGAAACACCGAGAATGGCATCTTTGATATCCAGCCAGAAGATATTCACATTGAGGGCAATTTCATAAGCAACACGGGGAATTTTCCCTGTCAAATCGTATACTTTGCCATCATCGCATCCCGCATAAAGCCAGCCTTCATCAGCGACAATACACTTCACGCCGTCAGGAAGACGAAACTGATTTTGCACAATTCCCGTATGGCTGAGAGCAAAAATTTGACCCGCTTGATTGCCAAACCAACAGCGCGAGTTGTCAATAAAGATACCGAAAGCAGGGGAAGAAGAGGCGAATTTCCAAACTACAGGTGCTTGGTTTGCAGTTGAGCGATCGCTCTTTATTTCCCGTCGAGTCACGGGACGTTTACTTCGCACTCCCATAACTGCTTGTTCGTAACCTTTCTTCAGTTTCTCATTAATCTTTTTGGTCGCCTCAGCTTTAGCTTTTTCCGGGGTTGGATAGGTTTTAACTTGAGTTTGTCCTGAGTCACCAATGCGACCGTAACGAATCGATACTTCCGTACCGTTGACAATTACTTCATAAAATTTGTGAGAACTACTATCTGACTCTGACAATTCTAGATACGTTTTCTCTTGAGTCATTTTTTCCTCCAATTCTGTATGTATTAATAAATATCTATCTTGCCTAAAATTTTCCATTCTTAATTCAGTATTCTGCCGTGTTAAAAGGAGAAAATTAAAATTTCAAAAATAGCATAAATCCTCTTTTAACTTTGCACTTGGCATTCATAAATGAAAATCAGTAAAATTTCAGCTCAAGCTCACTTCCTTGGATTCGTATATGTATGTCAACTTTATATCAAATAAATATAGTAATTAAAGTAGAATTAAGAAAAAAGTCCATTTGTTAACTTTTTATAAAAATTAGACATAAAGCATTTTTTATTGATAAATACAGATTTATATATTTTTTGTAAAATCATTAACATCCCAGTCTTTTCGGTTTGCCTTGCAATCCTGAAAAATTCACCACTGGCAGGCGAATCTCAAGAATAAGTTTTTTGAACGAGGATTAGATGCAGTTCCAGATGGCAAGCAATGTTTTTACAAGCATTAAAATACACTTTGTTAGACTCTTTTAATCCTTTTTACTCAAACTATCTCTAACATTTGGCTACATTTATTTGGACAAGTCAAGAAAGCAATTAGTATTTTAGGTTACATTTTTTAGAGTGTCAGAAAGATGACTTGCCCAAACTGTGTATACACTGATATTCACTGAGGAGCAAACTATATTTCCGTATAAATACGCTTTCAATTAATCGAATAAAGTTTTAATTTTACTTCAGCACAATAGGCTGATCTAGTGTTCACTTACAAAAAGCGTCTCTAACTGGACTGGATCGCCTACAAATCCGTAAATGGAATAATTATGAGAACAATTCCGGGATATCAGATTTTTGAGCTAATTTATGAAAGTAGCAAGTCGCTTGTGTATCGAGGATGCCGACTTCGGGATAATTTGCCTCTTATTCTTAAAGTTATCAAAGAAGACTATCCATTACCAGAAGAAATTTCTAGGTATAAGCAAGAATATGAAATTACCCGTTCGTTGAATATAGATGGTGTTGCTAAAGCGTATGATTTAAAATCATATCAAAATACTCTAGTAATGCTCTTGGAGGATTTTGGGGGTCAATCTCTAAAGATATTGATGGACAAACAAAGTTTTACAGTTTTAGAAGCTATGAAAATTACTATAAAAATTGTTGAAACTTTAGCTAAACTGCATAATTTAAACATTATTCACAAAGATATTAATCCATCTAATATTGTTTTTGACCCAAAAAGTAGGCAAGTCAAATTTATTGATTTTGGGATTTCCAGCGTTTTGTCGCGGGAAAACCCTACCCTAAAAAATCCTAATGTTTTAGAAGGCACTCTTGCCTATATGTCGCCAGAGCAAACTGGCAGAATGAATCGTTCGCTGGATTATCGTACTGACTTTTACTCCCTTGGCGTTACCTTCTACGAGCTTCTCACTGGCAGACTACCTTTTAATGGTACTGATGCAATAGAGTTAGTACATAATCATATTGCGCTTACGCCAATTCCGCCTCATAAGCTTAATCAAAACATTCCCAAAGCAGTTTCGGACATTGTTATGAAATTGCTGGCTAAAACTGCTGAAGATAGATATCAAAGTGCTTATGGAATTCAAGCAGATTTAGAATATTGTCTAACTCAATTAGAAATAAATAACCAAATTCCAGAGTTCTCTCCCGGTCGTCATGATATCTCTAATAAATTTCAAATCCCTGAGAAGCTCTATGGCAGAGAGCAAGAAATTAATACTTTACTAACAGCATTTGAACGAGTGAGCCAATTCTCGTTTGGTAAGCCAATGCCAGGGGATATTGAGATGATGTTGGTGTCGGGTTATTCTGGCATCGGCAAGTCATGTTTAGTGCAAGAAATTTACAAACCAATCACTCAACAGCGAGCTTATTTCATTTCTGGGAAATTTGACCAGTTTCAGCGGAGTATTCCCTATTCTGCTGTTGTCAGCGCCTTTTCTGCCTTAATCCAGCAACTTTTAACGGAAAGCGAAGCACAGCTCAACCAGTGGAAAGAAAAACTCCTAGAAGCCCTTGGCTCTAACGGGCAAATTATTATTGATGTTATTCCTGAGGTAGAACTCATTGTCGGTTCTCAGCCTAGAGTTCAAGAATTAGGGCCAACTGAATCCCAAAACCGCTTTAATTTAGTCTTTCAAAACTTTATTCGGGTATTTTGCCAACAAGAACATCCATTAGTCATCTTTCTGGATGATTTGCAGTGGGCTGACTCTGCCACGCTCAAATTGATGGAGTTGATGATGACGGATGATCAAACGCACTATCTATTTCTCATTGGAGCATATCGGGATAATGAAGTCAGCTCCACTCATCCCTTGATGATTACGCTGGATAGTTTACGCGATGATGGAGCTATCATCAACCAGATTAATCTAGCACCTTTAGAACTTGAGCATATTACCCACTTGATTGCTGACACCTTGCATACGGATAGGGAATCAGTAAGATCCTTAGCTTCCCTCATCCTGCGTAAAACAGAAGGAAATCCCTTCTTTGTCAATGAATTTCTAAAAACCCTATATCAGGAAAACCTGCTTACCTTCACCCCCCCTCAGACCTTTCTTACTCAGGGGGAAGAAGAGGCAAGTAAAGCCCTATGGCAATGGGACATCGCTCAAATTGAAGCGTTGGGTATTACTGATAATGTTGTCGAATTAATGATAGGAAAATTAAAAAAATTGCCGAATTCAACACAGCAGGCTTTACGGTTAGCAGCTTGTGTCGGCAATAGTTTCGATTTAAATACCCTGTCTATCATTTATGAGAAATCAATTTATGAAACTTTTAAAGACCTTTTGCCAGCTCTGAAAGAAGAATTAATTAAGCCTACTTCTGTGTTGGAAACGACCGAAGAGGAAGGGGTTAGTTCTCAACTATTAGTTTTTAATTATAAATTTTCACACGACCGCGTGCAACATGCAGCTTATGCACTGATTGATAACTCGCTTCAAAAAGCAGTTCATCTCAAAATTGGCAATCTCCTTTTAGCAAGTACGCCTTTGGAAGACCAGATAGAAATAATTTTTAAATTAGTCGATCATCTAAATATCGGTTCTGACTTAATTGTCGATGAAGAGGCAAAAATTGAATTAATAATATTGAATTTGGAAGCAGCTCGAAAAGCGAAAGATGCAACCGCATACAGCTCAGCACTTCACTATTTGACTGCTTGTATGAATGTTTTACCAAGCGATATTTGGGTAAAACGCTACGATCTAGCTTTTTCATTGCATAAAAAACGAGCCGAAATTGAGTATTTAAACGGTAATTTTGCTCAGGCTGAAGCCTTGCTGGATCTAACCCTATCTCAAGCAAAATCAGTTCTCGACAAAGCTGAAGTTTATAATATGCTGATTGTGCAGCATACCATGCTTGCGAAATATCAAGAGGCAATTCAAGCAGGGCGTAATGCTCTTAGTCTGCTAGGAATTGACTTACCTGAAGGGGAATTAGCAACAGCAGTTGAGCTAGAAATAGGCGAAGTTAATAAGAAATTAGAAACCCATGAGATTGGGTCTTTAATTAATTTAGAAGCAATAAAAATTCCGGAAGTAAAAGCAGCAGTCAAATTGTTAGCAAACATGGGGCCTTTAGCATATTTTGTCAATTTTGACCTTTGGCAGCTAGTTACTGTTAAAACAGTTAATCTTTCTCTCACCTATGGTTATGCATCAGGAGCAGCGTATAGCTACTCGTGTTATGGAATGATACTCAGCGCAATTTTAGGGAATTCTCACTCTGGTTATGAGTTTGGGGTCTTAGCAACTAAACTAAGTAATAAGTTTAATAATGTAGCTCAAAAATGTGCAGAATTGGTGGTTCTTGCCAATTACTTGAGTAATTGGGTGAAGCCAATTAAGTTTAGTCATACAATTAATGATGAGGCATATAAAACGGGGCTAGACTTTGGAGATTTGCAATGGGCAGGTTATACTCGTCTTCACAAAGTCATTGCTTCCTTCCATCAATGTAAAAGTTTAGAGCAAAGTTTAAAACAAATACCTCAGTCTTTGCTATTTTGCCAAAAGAGTAAAAATCAATGGGCAATTGATATAATTTTAGGTTATAACCTAGCGGTGTCGAACTTGATAGGCATGACTGCTGGAACCTTATCTTTTGAAAATGATGGGATTAGCGAATCCAACTTCTTGACAAGTTGCGAACAACATCAAAGTTCGGCGGCAATTTGTGAATTTCATATTTTAAAAACCCAAATTCTTTACTTATACGAAAAACCGGATTTAGCTTTGAACAGTAGCTTGTTAGCTTCAAAGCTACTTACTTCTATCTTCGGTCATATCTCAGTATCTACACATAACTTTCATGACTCACTGATTCTAGTTGCTCTTTATCCGAATGCTTCAGAATCTGTACAAAAACAATCTTGCGAGACGTTAGCAGCAAATCAAAAGCAGATGAAGATTTGGGCAGACAACTGTCCAGAAAATTTTCTACACAAGTACCTGTTAGTAGAAGCTGAAATTAGTCGCATCACTGGCAATGATTTAGAGGCGATAGACTTGTATGAACGCGCCATTGAGTCCGCAAAAGAAAATGAGTTTATTCAGAGTGAAGCTTTAGCGAATGAACTCGCTGCTAAGTTTTGGTTAGCGAAAGGAAAAGAGAAGTATGCTAAAGTCCATATTACAGAAGCTTATTACGGCTATCAACGTTGGGGAGCTAAGCGCAAAGTAGAAGATTTAGAGGAAAAATATCCGCACTTTCTGACTAAAACATCTATTCTGCCTCGCGTCAAAGATACTCCCACGACTACTGGACATTCCTCTACGGGTAGTAGTTCTAATACGTTGGACTTCACCACTGTGATGAAAGCTAGTCAAGCGATCGCTGCTTGTATCGTGTTGGATAAGTTACTGGCTTCTTTAATGAAAATATCTATCGAGAATGCTGGCGCACAAAAAGGTTTACTACTCTTGGTAAGAGATGAAAAACTGCTGATTGAAGCCCGTTCATCGGTTGAATCAAAAGAGGTTGTTGTTCGGCAGTCAACTCCGCTTAAAGGTTGTCAAGAGTTACCTCTGACAGTGATTAATTATGTAAAAAGAACTCGCTCAGATGTGGTTCTAAATGATGCGGCTAGTGAGGGAAAGTTTATTAATGACTCTTATATAGAGCTAAATAAATTGAAGTCCGTTCTCTGTATGCCTATCCTTAATCAAGGGAAATTAATCGGTATTCTTTATTTAGAAAATAATCTGACATCCGGAGCTTTTACTCCCGATAGGATAGAAGTTTTAAGAGTACTTTCAGCTCAGGTAGCAATTTCTCTGGAAAATGCTATGCTTTACAATTCGATGGAACAAAAAGTCCAAGAGAGGACGCATGAGCTAAATGAAAAAAATGTACGGTTATCCCAAACTCTACAAGAACTTAAGCGTACTCAGACGCAATTAATTCAGACCGAGAAAATGTCTAGCTTGGGTCAATTAGTAGCGGGAGTTGCCCACGAAATTAATAACCCCGTTAACTTTATCTACGGCAACCTTGTCCACGTTAATGAATATACTCAAGACCTACTAAACCTAATGCAGCTATATGCCAAGCATTATCCCAATCCGGTGTCTGAGATTCAAGACGAAGCGGAGGCGATAGAAGTAGATTTCTTAGTTGAAGATTTACCAAAAATGCTGTCCTCGATGAAAGTGGGGGCTGACAGAATTCGTCAAATTGTCCTGAGTTTGAGGAATTTTTCGCGCCTTGATGAGGCAGAAATGAAAGAGGTCGATGTTCACTCAGGGCTAGATAGTACGTTATTAATTCTGCAAAACCGCCTGAAGGCTAAGACAGAAATTCCGGCTATTAAAGTGATTAAAGAGTATGGTTCCCTGCCGCTCATAGAGTGTTATGCAGGTCAGCTTAACCAAGTATTTATGAATCTTCTGGCTAATGCGATCGATACTTTGGAAGAAGTAATGAGTAATGATTCAAAGACAAAAGGACATTACCAGAAAATAGCCCAGGCATCTTGTTTATCTTCCTGGGAACAAAAAGAACAAAATTCTCATAACCAATTGCGAATTAGCGATTACCAATTACCGACAATTCGGATTCGCACCTGTGTCGTAGACGAAAGTCGGGTTCTGATTGCCATTGCCGATAATGGCCCTGGGATGACAGAGGAAGTCAAAAAATGTATATTCGATCCTTTCTTTACTACAAAACCGATTGGTAAAGGGACAGGGCTAGGGTTAGCAATTAGTTACCAGATTGTGGTGGAAAAACACGGCGGTCAATTGCAATGTTTTTCCACACTTGGGCAGGGAACTGAATTTATTGTTGAGATTCCGATCCGTCCGCAACATTAACCTTTGTCTTCACAAGCCGATCTCCTTTATTCAGATAGAGGACAAGCAGCATTCTCAGTAATTTTGCTTAAACATTTCTTTATGTAAAGCTCATAGTTACGCACATTCACATACGCACATTCACGGTGGACTAGGGATGTAGAGAAAGGCTACCACTGAGGGGTAAGGTTAGCGGGAAGAGATAAGTCATGCAGCTCCTAGACAATTGCTCGATTGCTACCGAGAGAAAAGTAGGACTTCACCAATTGTATGTAGAAGATATAGTGAGATGCACCACGCTATCAGAAGCAGTGCTGATGGTAAATAAGGCTTATGATTTCCACCGTCATCCTTACTTTATGTGGATGCAGGCACCCTCTACCTCACGGGCACAATTTCTTTGCACACAGCTACCAATTTGTTTTGCAATTGAGTCATTTTCGCAATCATTAGCGGCAGTTTTGGCTCGGACTCCAGTATTAGAACGGCGACTTTCGGTGATGGAAAACGTGGCTGAAGAACATGGTCACGGCAATTTATTGAACTCTCACAAATACACCTTCCGCCAATTTTTGCGGGCTTTAGGTGCCACTCCAGAAGATTTAGAAATACCCTGCCCTGCATCAGTGTTAGCTTTCAATCATTCACTTCTGGGCTACTGTCTGACGCAATCAAGTGAAGCGGGTGCAGCCGCTTTGGGGATGCTGGAGCATCTGTATTCGAGTGTTAGTGGGATGATCGCCCGCACGATTAACGAGCGAGGTTGGGCAGCGCCGGGTAGCCAGTCACACTATACTGTCCACGAGGAACTTGACGTAGAACACGCACGAGAACTACTGACTTTGGCAGAATCTAGTTGGGAGGAGCCACGCAACCGCGCTCATGTTGCTCAAGGGCTGGTTCTGGGTGCCCACTACTTATGGGCTTTGTACGAATAGTACGCCACGGGAAGAGCGATCGCTGTACTGTGTGATGTAGCGATCGCTCTTATCTTCCGACCTGTGCATTCTCAATACAGGTTCTTAACTGTTCGGTGAGAACCTGGACATGGGGTTTCTTGAGCATGGTTAGGTGATTGCCAGGAATGTTATAAATTTCCACTCCTCCTCCAGCTAGCTCGCCCCAACCCATACTTGGATCTTGATTCGCAGCGATATTTTGTTCACTATTTTTCAAAAGAGTAATTTTGCTAGGATAGACTTGCGGCACATAGCTAAGCGCTGCTTGACTATTCGCTTGAAAAACCCTAAGTATCGATTTACTTCTTAATTCTTTTAATATTCGTTTTTTAGATTCTTTAGAGATTAGCTTGCTTTGGGGCTTGTCGGTAGCGGCTATAAGATAAAAATAATCCATAAAATAAGGCCATATATGTCGCGCTACTGTGTTCATCAGAAACTTTAAACCGTCCCCGAAGGAAGGTTTGTTTTTAGAAATTGGTGCGGAAGTATCTATCACAGCCAGTAGAGCTACTTTATGCCCAGTTTTTTGCAATTGTTGAGCCATCTCAAAAGCAACCAAGCCTCCAAAAGACCAACCTCCTAAAAAATAAGGGCCATTCGGCTGCACTGCACGTAAGGCATCAATATAATAAGCCGCTATATCCTCAATACGAGTTAATGGGGATTGTTCTCCGTCCATACCCAGAGGTTGTAGCCCATAAAATGGTTGTTCTGTCCCCAAATGATATGCGACTTCATAATAAGGAAAGATTACTCCTAAAATGGGATGAACGCAGAAGAAAGGTGGATTTGAACCTTTAGGCTGAATGGCAACCAAGGGCGACCAAAATGGAGAATCTGTTTCTGGAGATAGCGTGCTGGCTAGACCTTCAATAGTTGGATTTAAGAAGAGAGTAGATAGCGGTAATTCGCGTTCAAATTGCTTTTTTATCTGCTCCATGAGGGTTATACTCAGCAGCGAATTTCCCCCTAAATCGAAGAAGTTATCGTGAATACTTACACGCTTGATGTTAAGAACTTCTGCCCAAATTTTTGCAAGGGTTGATTCAGTAGGATTACGAGGCTCAATGTAAGCTTTATCTAAGGATGGGTTAGTCGAATTATCGTGTTCTGGTAAGTTATGACGATCGAATTTACCATTAGGTGTTAAAGGCAGAGATTCTAGCACGACAAAAGCTGAAGGAACCATATACTCTGGCAACTTCTTCTTTAGAAAATCACGGAGTTCAATGATTGTAGGGGTAAAGTTTTGGGCTGGTACGATATAAGCGACTAAACGCTTATCACCAGAAACTTTCTCTGTAGTAATTACTACCGTTTCTCTGACTGCTGGATGCTGAGTCAGCACTGCCTCAATCTCTCCCAGTTCAATGCGGAAGCCGCGAATTTTCACCTGGTCATCAAGGCGACCTAAAAACTCAATTTTGCCGTCTGGTTGATAACCAGCTAAATCGCCAGTTTTATAAATTGTAGAGATACGAGAGTTTTTGTCTCTATAAGAGTTAAAAGGATTAGGAATAAACCGTTCAGCAGTTAAATCGGGGCGATTGAGATATCCCTGCGCCAGTCCATCACCGCTGATGTACAATTCGCCAGTAATTCCGATGGGTAACGGCTGTAAATGGGCATCTAATATATAAATTTGAGTATTAGAAATTGGGCGACCAATGGAGGGTTTGTGACTGTCGTTGCTAATTTCTGCAATCGTCGCCCAAACAGTTGCTTCTGTTGGCCCATAAGCATTAAAAAACTTACGATCAACAGCCCAGCGCTTTACAATATTCTGCGAACAAGATTCGCCTGCACAAATGATAGTTTTTAGCGCGGGAAGTTCTTCTGTTAATACTGCGAGTACAGCAGGAGGGAGGGTGGCGTGAGTAATCGCATTATCGCGCAATAACTTGATTAAGGGTTGTCCAGGTAGAAGAGATTCTTTTTTGGCTAAATAGAGAGTTGCTCCCGATCGCAATGCCATGACAATCTCGAAGATTGAGGCATCAAAACTCAAGGATGCAAATTGCAGGATGCGATCGCTTGGCTGTACCTTGAAAACTTCGAGCTGAGCTTCTGCTAAGTTAGATAGCCCTCTGTGCTGCACTAAAACGCCTTTTGGTTTTCCAGTTGAACCAGAGGTGTAGATGACATAAGCTAGATTTTCAGATGTTACGTTGCTGCTTGGGTTGTGTTGGGGATGGTGAGCGATCGCATCCAAGTCCGTATCCAAACAAACGACAGACAAACTGTCTTGGCAATCCCCCCAACAGGTCTTCAACAGGGAGGATAGATGGGAATGAGTTAGCAAGATGGATACCTGAGCGTCCTCTAGCATGAAGTTAAGACGTTCTTGCGGATAGGTCGGATCTAAAGGCAGGTATGCTCCTCCCGCTTTAAGGATGCCTAACAGTCCCACAATCATCTCTAGGGAACGGTCTATACAGATGCCAACTAGAACGTCTGGAACTACCCCCAATTGTTGCAGGTGGTGTGCAAGTTGATTGGCTCTGATGTTGAGTTCGCGGTAGGTTAATTGCTGATTTTCAAAGATGAGCGCGTTCGCGAAGCGTGCGTTTAGCGCGATCGCATCCGGAGTCTGCTCTACTTGTGCCTCAAACAACTGATGAAAACACTGGTTTTGCGGGTAATCTCTTCTGGTATTATTCCAATCAATTAATAACTGTTGCTGTTCGGCTGCTGTTAATAAAGGCAACTCGCAAAGGCTTTGCTCTGGATTTGCGACGATACCTTCCAGCAGCGTTTGAAAATGCCCCAACATCCGGGTAATGGTAGCATCATCAAATAAATCGGTGCTGTAAATTACCTGTCCTTTGATAGCTTCCGGCGATTCCCACAGGTGAAACTCTAGGTCAAACTTAGCGCTGGGGTTGTCAAAATCTAGATGCGAAAGTGTTAACCCAGGTAACTCTAGCGCCTCGATGGGTGTATTTTGCAGGCTGAATGCAACCTGAAATAATGGATGCTGGCTCAGGTTACGCTCTGGATGCAGTTCTTCTACTAGCTTCTCAAAGGGTAAGTCTTGATGGGCATAAGCGCCTAGCGCCACCTCCCGGACTCTGCTCAGCAATTCCAGAAATGTTGGATTACCTGATAAGTTGGTACGCAGCACCAGACTATTAACAAAAAAACCAATTAATCCTTCTATTTCGCGGCGGTTGCGGTTGGCAATGGGCGAACCGACTACAATATCTGATTGCTGTGTGTAGCGGTAAAGTAAGGTTTGAAATGCCGCTAAAAGGGTCATGAACAGAGTCACCCCTTGGCGTTGCGTAAGTACCTCTAGTTCCTCACTCAGGCTTTTCGGTAACTCTAGAAATTGCGTCGCGCCTCGGTAGGTTGGAGTAGCTGGGCGAGGTTTGTCAGTGGGCAAGTTTAGTGAGGGGATATTGTCCAGCTGCTGCTTCCAGTAGGCTAACTGAGTCTCCAGAACCTCACCCTGTAGCCATTCGTGTTGCCAGTCAGCAAAGTCTGCATATTGGATGGGGAGTTCTGGCAAGGGCGATCGCTCGTTATTACCAAAAGCGGTATACAGCGTTCCGAGTTCCCGAATTAGCACTCCAATCGACCAGCCATCGGAGACAATGTGATGCAGATTCAGCAAAAGTACGTGTTCTGAGGAATCTAGCTGTAGCAGCATCACTCGCAGTAACGAGTCTTGAGATAAATCAAAAGGACGCGATCGCTCCTCAGTGGCTAGTCGTCGAGTTTCCGCTTCCCGTTCGGTTGCAGATAGATGCCGCAAATCTATAAGGGGCAAAGGTATGGTTAAGCTGGGAGCAATGACTTGAACAGGTTGCCCATCGAGCATCCTAAAAGTGGTACGCAAAGCTTCATGGCGACGCACGATTTCGTTGAACGTCTCCTCCAGCGCCCAAGCGTTGAGCGAACCCGTCAGGCGAAGTGCAGTCGCTACATTGTAAAAGGTATTGCCAGGGAATAGCTGGTCGAGAAACCACAGCCGCTGCTGGGCAAAAGATGCCGGAAAGACAAAAACCTCCGCTTCTTGCTCAGTTACTTCTTGCTCAGTGTTGAGTGCTTTCTCATCAACCGTGAGGTCGTTGTCGGTAAAATTCTGAGTCATCCGCAGATTGTACCACTGGGCATAGTTGTTCGATTATGTTGCCCATTTCCCCGCTTTCTGGTCTTCACGGAGGCTGATTAGGCTGCGTCTATACCGCGCAAAGACGGTACAGAAGATTCATCAACTGTTCCCCATCTTCCAGGTAGGTCACGTACTCGCTTTCGCTTATCTTAACGTCCTTACCTTCCATATCTGAACCGTAGCGCTCAGCCATGACGACAATTGGCGTAGTGTTGAGCAGTTCCGCTCCCTGACATATACGCCGTCCCAGGTTAATAACCTCGTCTATCGGCATATCGAACTGGTTAATCAAAATCAGACTAGGGCGATCGCGCACACCACGCGCCAGGGCGATCGCGTCTTCTTCCTGTAGCGCCTCAATCACGTGGTAGCCCCAGATGGAAAGGTTATATTTCAGGAGCGGGCGTGTATCGTCATCTAGTTCAAATATCAGAATTGTCGGTAGCCTATCTTTTTTCTGGTTCATTTGTTGTCCTTTTGCTCCTCTTTAGACCGTTACTTGCAGACTGAGGAGAGGAGACCCTCTTCCAGCCTGACTTAATCTCTACGCAACCTGTACGCGATTGGATGAGGAGCAACGAAAGTGCTTCACTTTCTGCCGCACGAGTGAAGGTGAGAACCCTTTGATCAGCCATCTCTGTCCTTGGCTCCCAGCAAGCGATCGTATTCCTCTCTGAGAACCTGGAAACACTCGCACGCAGTCGCTTCCAGCCCCGCCTGATCCAGGATCTGGACGCGACCCCGGTTGTACCGAATGAGATCCCTCTCCTGAAGCTTTTGGGCGGCTTGGGTGACACCAGCGCGGCGCACGCCCAGCATGTGACCGAGGAACTCCTGGGTAAGCTTAAGGTCATCCGAATCAATGCGGTCTTGGGCTTCGAGCAGCCAGCGTGCTAAGCGTTGATCGAGAACATGGAGGCTGTTGCAGCCAGTGGTTTGCGATATCTGGGCAATCAGGGCTTGTGTGTAGCGCAGCAGTACGTCACGCAGCCCCTTATTGCGATCAAACTCCTCCAGCAGCACCCCTGCATCCACCTTGATCGCACTGCCCGCCATTTGTACGATGTATTCAGTCTGCGTGGTCTCCCTTCCGCCCATGAAGGCATTGACGCCGACCACTTCACGGTTGCCGACTAGACCCGCCTCAACCGTGGAGCCGTCAGTCATGGTGATGGTAATCGAGATCAGGCAATCGATGGGGAAATAGAGATCCTCGATAGTTTCACCAGGATGGTGGAGTATCTTGCCCTGTTCCAGCGAGACTCGCTTCAAGTTGGGAGCAAGCTTCTCGTATACCTCACGGGGTAGGACGCTAAGCAGTCGGTTTTCAGTAGTCATCTGGAAAAGTGTTAGAAGTCTTATATAAGTAATTAGACCTCTTGCAGGACTCTCATTGCAGCATCTGTACAAAAAAAAGTCCGTAACGATAACTTGAGTTCGGGTTAATTAGGCTCTGAAAGCGCAGAGACCGGAAAGTTCTCTAATCCATTTAGTGAAAGAAGAGCAACCAGCAATGTGCAATAGTTGATTAGCCTAATTCCCAATCTTCATTCAGGATAGTTCTAAACGGCATCGACATTCAGTACGGTTTCGTACTAATAAACCCGATGGATTAAGGAGATTTTATTGGCAATGATTGCAATCCGGCTTAAAAAGACAAAACAAAGATTTATAAAGATTTTGAAAGGTAAAAGATGGATAATTTTCAATAAATATATATCATATTTTAGTCCGTGCAGCATTCAGACTTTGTTTGTATAGATGCGACTTCATTCAGTTGCCCCAATTCTAAAAATCTGTTCAGCAGTCAAATTTAACTCCGGAAACGTTGGCGATTCAATGCGGTCAGCACCCCTAAACTGACTCACTTGGTACTCACCCTCAACCATTGAGTAAACCGAAATAGTAGGTTGCTTGGGGTTGCCAATAAATCGCCTACCGCCTAACCCCAGGTAATCAACAATCCAGTATTCCGGAACACCAATTTCTTCATAATCCGCAACTTTGAGCAGGTAATCATCCCGCCAATTGGTACTGACTACTTCAATTACTAAAGGAATTGATGCACCTTGAGTAACAGTTGAAGATTTTTTCCATAACGGTTCCACCGCTAGATTAACCCGATTTAGTATTAGTACGTCTGGTAAATAACCTGATTCTTTCTCTAGAGGCTTGACTAGCGCTTGCTTGAGTATGAAGTAGGGAAGATTTAATCGCTTAAACTCCACAGTCAGTTTTGTTGCTAAAAAACCTTTGACTTCCTCATGTTCCCCTGTTGGCTG
Organism: Trichocoleus sp. DQ-U1; assembly: GCF_039961925.1. NCBI lineage: Bacteria > Bacillati > Cyanobacteriota > Cyanophyceae > Leptolyngbyales > Trichocoleusaceae > Trichocoleus > Trichocoleus sp. DQ-U1. The sequence continues at coordinate 28,658 of NZ_JAMPKB010000067.1, forward strand.
CATTTCAATAATTGTCCCGTCATGCAGTTCGTAGCGTCCCGCTTCTGGTTTCCACTCTAGAAATTTTGCAAAGGTGATGGGTTTGGGTAAGGCTTGAGTCATGGTTTACGGCTTTCCCAAAATCAATGTTGTTCTGATTTTAGGGTATTGGTGCTGCGGGGGCTGATTGAGAGAGGGGCATCGAAAGGATATATCGCTCCTCGGTAGCTAGCTGTCGAGTTTCAGCTTCCCTAAATGCATACCCTACTAGTCCGTTTACTTCATAGTTACAGTTATTGTGAAGCTCCCCGAATTATCGGAATATCCCCAATCATTCACCTTTAATACAAGGATTCCACGAGTGTTACCTGAAAGCTCATGCTTTTTTCCAATCTTAAAGTATGGTCCATCATTAAATTGACCAATTAGCGCCATAAATGAGCTACCTTGTAGCTTAGGATCTTCATCATAATCGCAGTTTTTTATACCTTCTGGTCCAGTCCAAACATCGCATTTAGAGACATGTCCTTTTGGATTTGTATGGACACGACCTGATGCGGTTATCACAACATTTTTGCCTTTTGGGATGGATATTCTTATTCCTTTTGCATTCTTTGCATCTAGCAGATAAGTTGTATCGCTGCTCGTATCTGGTTGTGGTTTCACTAGTGAGTTTAGCTGCTTGAAGAACTCTGGGTCATATTTGGCTTTATCCCAATTCTTGGCAGCTTTGACTTGCTCTGGGGTTAGCTTTCTAGCTTTCCGGAGGTCGGCTCCCTGGAGGTTGGCTCCCTGGAGATTTGCTTCCCGAAGGATGGCTCCCTGGAGATTCGCTCCCTGGAGGTTGGCTCCCTGGAGATTCGCTTTCCGAAGGTTAGCTCTTTCGAGGTCAGCATCCTGGAGACGGGCTTCCTCAAGCGTGGCATCCTGGAGGAAAGCTGTCTCAAGTTTTGCTCCAGACAAGTCAGTCTTAAAGAGAATGGCTCCCTCAAGCGTGGCTCCCTCAAGGTTGGCTTTCGGAAGCTCGGCTTCCTGGAGGTTAGCTTCCCGGAGGTTAGCTTCTTGGAGATTAGCTTTCTCAAGGTTGGCTTTTTGGAGCAGGGCTTGTTCGAGAACGACTCTTTTGAGGATAGCTCCCTTCAGATTGATTCCGTCTAAATTAGCTTGTCTAGCATTCAAACCTTCTAAACTGACTTTATCGTTATTCAAATCCTCAAGCGCCTTAATTCTGCCTCCACTAGTTTGCTGATCTCGAGCAGAATTAACTATCTGCCAAGCTTGATAGTGCGCCTGTTTTTGCCGTTTTGGAGCTTCCCGTACATAGTTTATTCCACTTAGTAAAACACTTATCAGTACACTTCCTTGCAATAGCTTAAGCCCTAAAAAAGCAGCCCAATTTTTAGGAAATTTTTGGTGTTTTTTAGATAAGAAATCCTTGATAGTTTCTAAATCAGGCAACTTAAATTGATTCGGGTTTGTCTGATTATCCTCATTAAATTTTTGATAGTAATAAATTAAGTATGATTCATACAAATTACGATATGTATCTGGCAAGATTCCCAATTTTATAGCGTTTTGGGTTATCTTACAGTCCTTAATAAATTCATTAGAATCTTCTTCAATCTTGGTAAAACTATATTTCAATGCCTCTACCCATTTTTGTGAGTCTACATCAACTGGTGTAAAATTTTCGCTTTGCTGTTGACAATAAATTTCGTACAAACGGCGGTAGTCATCAACTACCATGTTTAGCTGTTTTGATTGCTCTAATAAGTCGTACTCGCGTTTGAGTCGTTCTGATCCGTTGTAGACTCTGGCGAAACTTTGTAGTAACTCCTCAATCCTCTGCATGTTGTAATTCATAGATAACTCCTTTTGTGATATGGCAATATTTCCCACAAATACGCGAAGTGAATTTCCCCATACCTAAATATTTCTTTACAATTGCTTAATCGCTCGGTATCTTGTTCGCTTTGTCAATGCGTAAGTCCTAGAGTTGTGGGATTTGCCATAAGGCGATAGCTTCGCGCAAGTGTCTCAAAACCCTCTGCAAAGGCAAATTTACCCTAATTGCATTACGCTCCTAGGAGATAGGCTGAGTTGTCAGCAGGCTTAAGCAAAGGAACGCTCGCCTGCACTCATTGCCCCTCTATCTTGACCAATTCAAGCACTGCTCACAGTAATCCGTTGCTCTCGACAGGTGCGCTCATAAGTTGCCGCCAAGTCAACTGGCAAGCAAATTTCACCGCGCAACCACAGGGGTAGAGTTAGCAGAATACTGCCGAGCGATAGTTCTTCTTGCCAGATATCTAAGCTTGGTTGTCCATTGCGCTCGATCGCTCGATAGGCGATCGCGTAACTCCACCACTTGCACCAGTATGATTAGACTTCTTGCGTGAATAGCGAGAGTGTGAGTAAAAGTAGGTTAAGGGGGAAAGCCAGTATGACCTACGAACAACTCAAACAACTCAAACCAAGCGCCTTTAAACGTAGATG
>NZ_JAMPKB010000068.1:0-29767 GCF_039961925.1 Trichocoleus sp. DQ-U1
TGGGATGGAAAGCTGCCGCTAATTGTCGAAGACTCTACAAAATTGTTGGATTTAAGTAAATTTGTAAAACCTAACTAAAATTGGTTAAAATATTGTAGATAGTGTTGTGGATACAGTTAACAGGTTTTCAAAAGCAATTGAAACCTGAGTCTGAAACCGTTGTTGATGCTTCAGCTTCAAGACAGGCTGGACGATTTCTAGTTTCGTCTTCGCTCTTGTCCTATCATCTACAACTTTAACTGCGTGCAGTGTAGAGAGTTGTAGTTCTTTTTGCACCATCAATTCAGGAATTGCAGCTGCACCGACACCGCCTTCAACCACTGCCTTCACCATCTCGCTACTGTTCAATACTAAAACTACATTGAACTGGGTAGGAGCGATTCCCCAATTTTGCAAAGCTTGCTCAAACATTTGTTGCGCTCCAGATCCTGGCTCTCGCATTACCCAACTGGTTGTAGAAAGTTCTGTTAGAGAAATCTCAGCAAGCTCAAACCAGGGGTGAGACTTTCCCACGACGATTTGTAAGCGATCGCTCCCGACTCTCTCTTGCTCTAAGCAACTCTGTAGCGATGGTTTGACTTCTCCTGTTATTAAACCTAAATCAAATAGTCCCGTTGCTGTCCCTTCGCAAATTTCTTCTGCATTACCCAGAGTACAGTTAACAAAAATGCCAGGATATTGTGTTTTAAATTGACTAATTTTGTTGGGTAGCCAATAGTTGCCAATCGTGAGACTTGCGCCCAATTTCAACTCACCCCGTTGTAAATTGTTTAATTCCCGCAAACCTCGCTCAGTCAAAGCAACCTGATCGAGAATCTTCTGCGCTTCCACCTGTAGCAGTTTCCCCGCCTCTGCGATCTCAATGTGGCGACCAACGCGATGGAACAGTTTCACGCTGTATTGCTGTTCCAAGCTTTGGATCGCGGCACTAACCGCAGGTTGGGTAATATATAGTTCCTCCGCCGCACGGGTAAAGTGCAGATGTTCTGCCACTGCTAGAAAAATTCGTAATTGTTCAAATGTCATCTCTACTTTTTAAGGCTCCTTAAGCACCTCTAGCTGTCTATATCAAGCTATCAATCACTTTAAGTTATCCTTTCAACAAAAAAAAGTATTTGCTTTTATTAATTTGGCTGCGTAGATTGAAAACATATATTCATTGCAATCAAGCCTTACCCAGACAAAGCCTAGCGGTTAGATTCGGCTAGCCGTACCGAATTGGCAAATCTGTATGAAGGGAGTCTCTAAATGACGAGTGAAAGACGACTAAATCAGAGCGATCGCGGCTTAAAGCCAAACTGTCTTCCTTTTGGAGAAGTTCTTGCTCAATCCTTTGCGGTCATTGCACCCACAACAATACCCGCCTCAAATATAGGATTGATCGTTGTGCTTTCAGGAAATGGCACCTGGTTAAGTTTTCTGATCGGCATGATTGGGTTAGTGCTTGTTAGTACTAACATTAATCAATTTGCCAGTCGTTCTGCTTCTCCCGGTTCGCTCTACTCTTACATCGTCAAAGGATTGGGGCCTACAGCGGGTGTAATTTGTGGCTGGAGTTTAGTTCTGGCTTACTTGTTTACAGGAATGTCAGTTTTGTGTGGCTTTGCCAACTTTAGCGGGATTTTGATTGGTCACTTGGGCGTTCATCCCTCGACGATTACGCTGCTAGCGCTCGGTGCAGGGGTTGCCTGGTATGCAGCATATAAAGATATTCAGTTATCAGCAATGGCGATGCTGTGGATGGAGGGAGCCTCTCTGCTCCTGATTGCCGTCTTGGGGATCATCATCTGGGCGCACAAAGGCTTTGCTTTAGATATGTCCCAATTGACTTTGCAAGGCGTAACTCCAGGTAGCGTCGCAATGGGGCTTGTCATGGTGATGTTTAGTTTCTCTGGCTTTGAAAGTGCTACATCTCTGGGTGATGAAGCAAAAAACCCATTGAAAACGATCCCCAGAGCAGTTTTGGGGAGTACTACCCTGGCTGGTCTATTCTTCATTTCGATGACTTACATTGAGGTGCTGGGTTTTAGTGGTACTGGAGTTTCCATTACCACTACGGAAGAACCGCTGGGTTTTCTAGCGCAACAGGCGGGAGTTGGTTTTTTAGGAACCTTGGTCGCCTTCAGTGCCCTGTTTAGCTTCTTTGCCTGTGTCCTTGGTAGTATCAACCCAGCAGCCAGAGTCTTCTTTACGATGGCTCGTCACGGCTTATTCCCCTCTTCGTTGGGTTTATCTCACTCATCGAACCGGACACCGCACATTGCCGTTACGCTGTGTTCGCTGATTGTATTTCTTGTGCCTGCTTCGATGTCCCTGTTTCATGTGAAGCTGTTTGACAGCATGGGTTACTTGGGCGCGATCTGTAGCTACGGGTTTTTAACGGTTTATACCTTGATTTCGATCGCTGCACCCGTTTACCTGCACAAGATTAGAAAACTCCGCCTACACCATGTAGTGTTCTCAGTTCTCGCAGTTGGGTTTATGATGATTCCCGTTCTCGGAAGTGTGGGAATTCCCGGTAGCAGTCTTTTCCCAATTCCCGCAGCCCCTTACGATGCGTTTCCTTACCTGTTTTTGATGTACCTGATAGTTACGTGTGGATGGTTTGTCATTCAAAGATTCCGTTCTCCAGAAATTGTCAGCTCAATGGAGCGGGGTATTGAAGAGATTCATGCCAAGTTTGCGACACCAAGTTCGGCGGTGATACCAGAAGCGATCGCAGATGATGAATTTTGAAGCTAGTTTGGACAACGCATCTACAAACCTTAAGGACACGCAAAAATGAGCGAAATAATCACGGCAATCCCCCTTGGATTCACTGCCTTCACAGCCACCAACCTTGATGACATCGTGATTTTGTTGCTGTTTTTCTCGCAAGTGAATGCGGTATTCCGACGTCGCCATATTGTGGCTGGTCAGTATCTGGGTTTTGGTGCATTAGTCCTCGCTAGCCTTCCCAGTTTTTTTGGTACCCTAATATTGCCGCGCCCTTGGATTGGTTTGTTGGGCATTGCCCCAATTGCAATTGGAATTAGTCGCTTACTCAATCAAGACACGGATGAATCGGAAGGCGAGGAAAAAGTAGAACCACCTGAGAAATCTTGGTTTACCAGTTTTTTATCTCCACAAACTTATAGCGTAGCAGCCGTTACATTTGCGAATGGGGGTGACAACATCGGTATCTATGTGCCGTTGTTTGCGAGTAGTACCTGGGAGGGTCTTCTGGCGATTCTGGGGGTATTCTTCTCGCTGGTGGGAGTTTGGTGCTACACCGCTTACCAATTAACCCGTTTACCTGCGATCGCCCAAACCCTCACACGCTACGGCAATCAACTCGTTCCCTTTGTTTTAATTGGGTTGGGTGTTTTAATTCTAGTAGACAGTCACACACTGGAAAATCGTGGCTTGCTCGTACTGACCTTAGTCACAAGTTGTCTCTGTTTGCTGACTCTCGGCAGAAGTAACGATCAAGTGTCTGAGGCGGAAATTTGCTCAACGCCTGAAGTGGAGAAAAATTAACGAGGTTGCGATCGCAGTGTCATGAGTTGGTTTGCACAAGCAATCATTGCCGGAGTTACATCCTTTGTAGCAACTAACATCGATGACATTGTGATCTTGATGCTATTCTTCGCCCAGGTAAATTCTACCTTCCGCACCAGACATATTGTTGTAGGTAAGTATCTTGGATTCACTGTATTAATTGCCGCTAGTCTTCCGGGTTTCTTTGGTGGCTTAATTCTGCCAAAAGCTTGGATTGGCTTACTAGGTCTGGTTCCCATTGTTATTGGAGTGAATCAATTAGTCAATTGGGAAAAAGATGAAAACGAAGTCCAGACAGTATCAGATGAATTCAATAGCTCAAAAGCTAGTTCCTCAGTGATGTCAACTCTCGCTAGTTTTCTTACTCCTCAGACTTATCACGTCGCAGCTGTTACATTTGCTAATGGGGGTGACAATATCGGGATATATGTACCGTTGTTCGCTAGTAGCAATCTGGCTAGTTTGGGAGTAATTTTAAGCGTGTTTTTTGTGTTGGTTGGAGTTTGGTGTTATGTCGCCTACCAATTAACCCGCCATTCGGTTGTTGCTCACCTTTTCACTCGCTACGGTAAGAGAATCGTCCCATTTGTGTTAGTTGGCTTAGGAATTTTTATTCTGGTTGAAAGCGGTAGCTATCAACTCTTACCGTCGTTCCAATAAGTGTCAGTTTTACCTTGGCAGACCATTTACCAGTATCTGCAATTTAATAAAAACCTTTTTTGCTAAAGGTCTACCCTTAAAAATTTTCCAACCATAAACCCAAACATCGAGTTGGAAAAACTCGGAATCTCGCAAGGAGAAAGTTCATGAAACTGTTCAAAATCGCTCTGGTAGCATTCGTATTTCTGGTCAATTTAGCGATAGCTCAACCTTCTTTGGCAGACAGACCGAAACTTACCCAGAGTCCTGACTACACAGAGGTAACTCAATCTCTTGACAGCCTCTTAAAGGCAAAAGACGCACCGGATCAATCCGACTATACACCTGAGGAAATTCAGCAGAAGCTCGGTGAGTTGCAACTGCAAAAATATATCTTAGAGACAGCAGCAGACTGGGGGCAGTGCCGTAATGAAACTGGAAAAACGTTGGCGGTCTATGCTCATAAACCCAATAAATCTAACTTTTCCGCAGCAAGTACTCTCTACTACTTGGGAAATGGTAAAGTCACGGACGATGATTGGAACTGTGATGGCGTTTACTTGCCAAGTGGTGTCAAAGTAGCTGGCTTAACTCCTGGTGACACCCAAGGGCAAAATTTAGGGGAGCCTGTAGCTCTCAAAATAGTGGCTGGAACCCAATTAGTCGCTAAAACCAATCCAGAAACTGGTGCAGTTGAATTCAACGTTCCTGCTGCGAAAGTTTTCAAAGCAGGTGAGGGTACATGGTCTATTCCTAACTTGTCGTCAGCAGATGTGGAAGCGCAAACTCCTAACGCACCAATCGAGGATTAAATTTTTCACGCCAGCGAAAGCACTTTAAGTGTTTTTCCTCTAAAGAGTAACAGGATGACAGCCAGGGTATGAAAAGCTACCAAAAGTAAACGGTTGAACAGCTATCATTCTCTGGCTAATAGACTTCATAAAATTTTTCGGAATATCGGGTTCCGGATCAAAGTGCTTCTGAAGGGATAAAGCTTGTTTTGTTTGTACATCTAAACTGATAATTGAGGGTAGTATTTTGTGCAGCTATTGTTTATGTTTAAGCCGATAAATGGGAGTACAGAAAAATTAGAGACGCCGAAACGACGGACTTCTGAGCGAGTGCGGGATCATTTGGCAAACGAACGCACCTACTTAGCATGGATGCGGAGTGCGATCGCGCTGATGGGATTTGGTGTTCTGATCGTCCGCCTTCGTCTCCTCCGCCCACCTCTTGCGCCTCAACCCCCTGGTAATGGGTGGAAGTTAGGTTTAGTGTTTTCCTTAGTTGGTTTGGTAACGGTATTGCTGTCAACCCAGCACTACTTCGCTGTTCGACATGACATTGATGAGGATACATACGAACCTGCGGATCGCTGGGTGATTTTATTTAGCCTTGCCGTACTCACCTTGGGAGCTGGGGTTATCTACTACGTCTTCACAGTTCCAGTTGAATCATTAAATGGTGTCATCCTTGATTAACTGAGATTTTATTTAAGTAACCCTGAAGAGAGCCTACCTTTAAAAGTCATTTTTAGAGGTTTTATAACGCATATAAACTCAGAAGTAATGCGTTAGACCTGGCTACAGGCTACGCAGATATGTTGCACCGTCAATTATTTTTAGGGTAGGCTGCAATGTGTCAGCAATGCGCTTTTTATAAGCATTTTCGGATAATCTTTTCACTTCAACGCATAAAAAAGTAATGATTAAAGATTGGAGATTTTGTGAGCAAAATAAGTTTGGATAAATCTACACTTAGTAATAGTAAATTGACGACCACTTGTTTAATTGTTGGTATAGAAATAATTATTGGTTTACTAAGTGGTCTAACTTTTATTGCACTTGGGGCAGGTGGAGGGTCTTGGATACTTGGGGGTATTGCTGCTGGTGCCTTGGTCTTTTATTTCTATCGTCGATATAACAATCAAGCTAAACCTAATCGCAACTCAAGGAAATTTGGACAAATTATTGTTGGTCTTACTGTAGGATTTTCTCTTAAGCAAAGTAATCTAATAACTATTTATTCCCAATTACATATCTTTCTATTTTTAGCATTATTTTTACTGTTTTGTGGTGGAATTATTGGTTATATATATTCACGCATTGAAAAAACAGATTTGCTAACTGCCATGCTTGCTACGGTTCCCGGAAATATAGGAATCATGGCAAGTATAGCAGCAGACTATGGTAGAAATATTTCACTTGTTTCTCTCGTTCAGTTAATACGCTTTACGGCAATTATTATTGTTATACCGCTTATTGCTAATGTTTCTAACGCACATGACATTAACGCGATAATTCATTCCGTTACTGAGAATTTATTTGTCATAAATTTCAACTACTTATTTTTACTATTTTTGTTACTATCTGTAACATTATTGACAGTTAAAATAGGCAGTTATTTAAAAATCCCTGTTGCTGGTTTCTTGTGTTCAATAATAGTCGGGGTTGCTTTTGATTCGTTGCTAGATTCACTGCCATTTTTATCTCATATCGATTTTAATCTACCCCCTTTATTTAATTTAATTGGTCAAATTCTACTGGGAATTACAATCGGCGAATATTGGGGAATGAACCCAAAGCTGGGAAAGCTTACAGTAGCGTATGCCTCGGTTCCTGTAGCCATGACCTTTTTGGCAGGATTCATCTCAGCAGGAATTGCTACGTTGATCTCGCCCTGGGACTGGCTAACGTGTTTGCTGGTGACATCTCCAGGCGGATCTCCAGAAATGATATTAATCTCTCTAGCTTTGCATCACAATGTTGAGATTGTAACCGCAGGTCATCTAGTTCGGCTAATGACGATTAATCTGTGTCTTCCAGCTTTGGTGTCTTTCATTTGCTATCTAGAAGGCCGTTCTACAAAAAATCAAGATGGCGCAGCAGATCAGCTTAAAACGATATCACCCAAATCAGCAATGCCATAATTTCTTTGCGATGGTGTTAACCTTGGGCTTGTTAACCTTGGGCTATTGATTCCTCTTCATCCACAGTTAGCTCATCCTCAGGAATAGTACTCGGTTTAGTTAAATGTGGTTGGATTAGCAGACTAACGCCAATTGACCAAGCAATTGAAACCATCCATCCTGCTAAAATATCGCTGGGAAAATGAACCCCTAAATATATTCGCGTCCAACCGATCGCTAATACGAATACGCTCCCCACAGCCAGCACCAACCAGCACCAATTACTATTCCAGGTCAAAATGACTAAAGCAGCTATCAAGGTCATACTGGACATCGCGTGACCGCTGGGAAATGCATAATCAAACTCTGGGGAAATTGACTCCCAGAGGTTGGGACGCACTCGATGCAGCAACAGCTTTGCAGTGCGATTAATCAAAATGCTCCCTAGTAGCGTGGTCAGTAAATAGGCGAGCGATCGCCACTTTTTAAGGCGTAGCAACACTAACGAGATTACAGTAGCAACTGGAAATACGCCCCAAAATACTCCGAACTTGGTTAAAGTTGCCGCAAAAACGTCTACTTGTGGCTGTGCTATCTTGTGAACTGCTAGCAGGAGAGTTTCATCCCAGGGAAGACCGCCTTGATTCTGCAATACTACTAATGCAAGTTCTTCAAAAACCAGCATTGGTAAACAGACTCCTATCAATAGGAGTAGCAAAGAACGCCAATAAGCAACGAGCAGCTTTTCGAGAAAACTTAGGAAAGATGAAGGCAGCTTCCAAAAATTAGAACTAAACATTCACCAAAAAATGCTGAAAATGTGTACAAACCGAAATTCTTTATTTTTAAAAAAAAAGTAGCACCCTGATGGGGAAATATCTTTGCTATCAGATATTAAATCAAACTCAGATCACGCTTGATAAACTAACTTCCAACTTACTCCTGCTAAAATTACGTAAATTACCAGCCGGAGTGCGCTTTGAGGAGTAACCTTGCAGAGTTTAGCCCCAAGCAAAACCCCTGGTACTGTCCCTAACCAAATTGGCAATACTAAACTCCAATTCACTGTTCCAAGGCAGAGGTGTCCAAGGGAAGTAAACACCAATAAAATCGCTGCCTGTGAAATATCTGTGCCTACCAATTTACGCGCGTCGAGGCGGAAAAAGGTAATCAACACAATTGCAAACATCGCACCAGAAGACACGCTAGTTAATCCTACCAGACAGCCTAAAAATGCTCCTACACTGAGGGTCGAAATTCGACCCCTCTGAGTGTTTAAGTCAAACTTAGGCAGTTCAGGTAACTGCAACTTCGGGAAAAAAGTTTTCAGCGACAATTGTGCGAGTCCCAACAAAGTGACAAGCAGGATCATAAACCCGATCGCACGTAGCAGAATGTAATCTAGGTCTAAGGTTGCATTAAGCTTAATCAGGTATAAAATCCCTACTCCGGTTAGTGAGCCAGGAACACTTCCCCAAGCCAGCCATTTGATAACTTGCAGGTCAAGCGTTTGCTGTTTCCAGTGTTTAAAGCCGCCGATCACCTTCATCAATGTGGCAGCTACTACATCGGAACTGACTGCGATCGCAGGTGGAACGTGGAACACAAAAATCAACATCGGAGTGATCAGAGATGCTCCACCGATTCCCGTTAAACCCACAATGATACCCACGACAAAACTGAGGAACGGTAGTAATAGATAGTCCATACTGCTGTCCTGATACAGGCGATTAAAATGCTGAATCTCTAACTAAAAGTAAACTTTGACCTTAGTGCTAGCGGCGATTAAGCAACATTCACCGCCTATAAATCCCCCTTAGCCACCGGGGAATAAGACAGGAGCATCGAGAATCTTAAACTGTATCAATGCCAGAATGACCAGAGTGTAAGCGGTTGAGGAGACTACACCTGTCAATAACTCTTTTTTCCAGTTACGCTCAGCGGGTTCCTTACTAAAAACATCGACAGCCCCTACTTGCATCAAGAGAATTCCCGCAATATTAGAGAGCCAGTACCCGACGATTGAGCAAGGCAGAAGTAAATCTGGGGAAAGCCAACTACAGATATACCCAAAAAAATAAGCAATTGGCAGATTGAAAAACAGGTCATTCCACCAACATAGTGGTGACAGCATATATCCAATGACCAGAAGGAATCCGCCTCTGAGCTTTTTGAACCAACCTTCCTGGAAACTTTGTTGAGCCGCTGGTTGCAAATGCTCAGGAGTTACTTGCCCTGCGAGGGTCAGCTCACTACTGGGTCTTTTAGCGTTGTCCATGCAAAATCCACTATCCCGCTAGAGTTACCGTAGTTTCAATTTAATCTGATACGGATCAAAAGTCTAGTGCGGAAGGGACAACGCTTTAGTTTTTTTTGAAATATCTAACTATGGTGTGAAACCTGCAAGGCTCTCCAAAGCTCTTGAAACCCTTAGAAGAGTCATCGGTTGGCTTGAGGCGGGAGCAAAACTAAACGAAATACAGGCTGCTGTTGGGTTTCACTCTGTTCAACCCAACCTACACGGAATGATTTGTCAGGCAGCCAGGGGCTGAAAGTGAGGCTTGTTAGCGTAGCAGGACGTAGTCGAGAGTCGTTAGTTGAGTAGTTAAACTAAGCCGGGTTGTCGTCAACCCGACTTGTCTTCAAAACCGAACTTTAAACTTTCGCTTCCTCCGGCTCCTCAGGGGATCTTCGGCTGGTCATGCACACTACTAGCCGAAGATCCCAATCGTCGAAGGGCTGTTTTCACATCATGGCAATGTCGGTGAAGTAGCTGTAGATTCTCAGGGGTATCGTTACTCCCTCTGTTTTTAGGGATGATATGGTCAGTGTCCAGCAAGTCTCCATCCTTGAAGGACAATCCGCTCCTGCACCTACTATCAAGCTAACTACCTGGTTTAGGCATCCACCTAATCCCCAAATCAACGACAAAATCACTCGACTTTGAACCGAGAACCCGATCGATCGAGGCGATAAACTAAGGTTTTCCCGTTGCCATCCACAGCGACTCGCCAACCTGCGACCATTGCTTGAGCGCAGCTATTTTCCGTACCGGGCAAATCAAAACAGGTATTTGACCACATCTGACTTCGACCTTCGAGGATGTATAACTGAGAAGTTGGTACTTGTAATTGCTTACTGGCATCCTGCAATACCACCTTGGCAATGGAATTAGGCAAAGAATCTTTGCGTGACGGCATTTCACCTATTGCTTCCGTCCTAATTTGCTCAGCAGATTTATCGGTACGATAGACCTGATATTGCTTCGGTTTGCCTTCCACCGTCACCTGCCAACCCGGTGTCTGAGCGCTCATGCATCGCTCTACAGGACTCGGAAGATCTAAACAGCCATTAGACCAAGTTTGCTGTTGAGTTTTTGTAATCAAAAGTTGGGAGATTGGTAAGGTTAAATGCTCGGATGCTAACTTTAAAACTTGCTCAGCAACCGCAGGAGGTAATTTTTTCGCCTCGTTTGGCTGGATCTCCCTTTGATAAAGCTGAACCTGGGAACCCACTTTGTCAGTATTATAAATCCAGCGTTTTTGCCCGCTTTCTACGGTGACTTGCCAGCCCTCCACGACAACTGGATCGCAGGGATGGGGAAAAGTCGAAACTTCGCAACCATACGCCCACCCTGTCTGCTTCGCATTCACAATGCGTCCGGTGTTCGCCGGAAGTCCCCAGTTTTGGGTGGCATCTTGCAAAACGGCACTGACAACAGATTTAGGCAATTTGGCATCAACGATGCTGCTAGCAGCTTCATTTAATCTGATCCGGGAGCCGTTGCGATCGCTTCGATAAACTAAGCTTTGTTGCCTAGCTTTTACAGTGACTTCCCACGCAGGCATATTAATTTTGGTGCAGCCTTCAGCCGGACGCGGCAGATTTAAACAACCGTTGGTGTAAATCTGTTCATACTTAATGATGCGTAGTTGCGACGCTTGTAATCCCGTGCGTTGAGATGCTATTCGCAAAATGGCATTGGCAACGGAAGACGGTAACTTTTCTTTCTTAGATACTTGTTTGACGGGATCGGCAACAGCAGCTTCTTTTAAGGTTAAAGCAGTACATAAAGATAAAGATAAGCTGCTAGTCAATAAAATTAAAGTAGCAACCAGCCATTTTTTAGGATTTTTACTTTGAGTCATTCTTTCCACAATTAAGGCTACTCCAAAGCCACTTGAATTAAATTTTAGAAGCTTGATGTTTGCTTGAAGTTCATACAATCATTTGAGACGTGTCTGAAAAATCTATGTTCCAAATTAAATTTTTTCTAGGTTTTACAGGCACGTTAGCGCAAGGCTATTTTGCGTTTATAGATTCTGAACGCACTCAAAGCAATTTATAAAGAAATAACTAATATCAGCTTGCCATAACCGCGATTCTTAATTTGTTGGGGAGATTTACTCCTGTTTTTATAACATTGAGATTAGGGCATCTAAAGTGTTGGTTTCAAAAACTGAAACCACTGAATATTATCTAGGCGGCTGAAGCCGCAGCGATATCAACGAAACCCGCCTACATGGTTTAAAAGCCCAATCAATTACCCATAGCAATCCTAAAGGATGCGTGACGGCGATATCCTCGACTTCTCTTAACAAGTCGGGGAGCTGAATCGCTGGCAGTTTAGAGGATACCTGAGAATTATCAAAAGTTGCTTTGATACCTCCAGCCTCCTTTTTAGGGTGAGAGAATCTTCTCAAAATCCCCCTTTTTATAGCGTTCGCGTAGCGGCGCGGATGCGCGAGAGGGATGCGCGATCGCGCTATAGCGGCTCTCTCTTCGCAGGGATGCAAGGGGGCTCTTTACCGTTTAAGCGTCTCGATTAGGACTTTCTAGACATTCTCTTGTCGCTCAAATATGATTGGATATTCTTGATGAATAAAGTAGCTTTCGCGCATGAACAATACTCAAGACATCGTGTGTCCAATCCGGAAGAATTAGTGTCATGGCAATTTCTTCTAGCGTGTGAATGCAACCTACAGCAATCATCATCAATAGCGTAACTCCAGCATAATTAAAAACGAATAGGGCAATTGTGGTGATGAATAGCGTTATTCCCCAAGCTTTGGCTGAATAAGTGTGATAGCTGGCAGGTTTTCCATATTTCGCTAAGTTTACTACCAACCAGATTAATTGCATCAAGATTATGAGGCTCAATGGTATCGAGAATTTAGTAACTACATCAGGATGCACTAACCATGCACTAATTCCGATACATAGATAAAGACAAACATCAGCTAAACTATCGGCTTGTCGCAAAGCAGCGGTACTGACACCGATTCGACGGGCGATCGCGCCATCAAAAATATCTGAAAGAAAGGCAAGTACAAAACTAAAAATGAACCAGGGACTGGTTGTACCGTCAAGGGCATCCCATAATAGCAAAGGGCTTAGGCAGAGGCGGATAATGACCAGTGAAATGGGAAGAGATTGCAGAATCAAGGATGAATATTTTTGGCGATCGCGTTGGGAGTGTTCGATTGTATTTAAGTTGTTCATGTTATTGAGGGCATGAGTAAGCGTGTGATGATAAAGACGCGATCGCTAATTCCATTTCGCTTTTGTGAAGCTACACATCAGATCCCCCCAACCCCCTTAAAAAAGGAGGGCTAAGAAGAAGCTTATGTGTAGGAGTCGAAAAATGAATGGCTATATCTAAAAAGGAAGCACCGTTATCGCTTGCATTTCGTACTGCTCATTCGCTGCTACATCACTGGATCTCGCGCTTGTCCCTAAAGGCAAAGGAAGTGGTTCGTAGCGTTCCAAGCGGTTGAGGGGTCTGCGGGTTGCAGTTTCGTAGGCGAGCGCAGTGTGGAGGTAAGCTAGGATTTCCATCATTGGTAGATGCCTGGGGGGTGAAGTTCTCGATTACCCTTAGTTTTATGGGAATCCAGATTTACGGGGAGCGATCGCTTACCAGTTTTTGAAAAGTACGCCTGCTTGGTGGCTGTAAACCTAGTTTTCTCGTAGCCGCTGCGCCTTGAGAAGGGGTCAGTTGCAGAATTGGCCGATCCCTTGCGGAAATAGTGAAGTCTTTTTCGCCTTTTCTAGGCGTTGGCAAAGGCGATCGCTTCGGGTGCATCTCCATGATGCTTTCTCTACACGAACGAATTTCATCACAAGGAGAGCCATCGCTCTGATATAGCAATCCTATTTGAGTTATAACCAGCGCTTGAGATCCCCGACGTAGAGAAGTCAAGGATCTTACCTTCACGAATCATTTGGGGGTTGAGGCGGAGTAATTCTGTGAATGTCCCATCTATCCGGTTAGCAGCTAAGCTTGCATTTGTTAAAGCGGAGCGAATAATTTTGTTTCAGCCTGCTGCGTAGCTTCAGCAAAAAGCTTCTCGGCAAGTTGTTGTTTTTCAGCAAGGTCAGCAAGATTTTCTATGCCATAAAGGGATGACACGTTAGCGATTACATCTGGCGGAAAGTCTCGGCTAAAGTATTTTGTTTTAAAATCGTATCGGTTCGGTCGATATACCATTCCCAAAACTTCTATTAAAGGTTGCATTGTGTAGTTGTGATAATTAGCGATCGCTTCCACAAACCGCTCACGATTAATCTCTTTCTTTACAAAAACTTGCAGAAAATCAAATTTACTTCTTAGAATCTCTAATCTTGCTTTCATTTCCTCTAAATGTTCGCTTTGATTCAAATTCGTCTGAACAAGAAGATTAGCTTTATCAAATGCAACGACTAGATTTCCATGCCGCTCCAACGCTAGGAAATGATTGGGATTACTCCGCTTCATTAGCACAAAATCAATCATTAAGAACGGACTTGCTGATTCTAATTGGTAAAAGCATTGTGAGTGACCATGCCAAGTCGGTTCGGGAACTCGTAACTTAAATCGAATTTTAGAAATAGTTTCTAGAGCAGTTTCTACAATAGAAAACGTTTCTTCAACGCGCTCATCTTCAACAGTTACCTGAATGTCGAGGTCAGACCACTCATCTGTATAGCCATGTGCAGCCGAACCTCCTTGCCAGAAAGCAAAAACAAAATCAATTGGCTGTAAGGTATTAATCAGCGTTTCAAGAATTTCTACTCTCATCATCATGTATAAAATATGTAGAAAATTTAAGCCTTTAGCGATTAGCCCGTTCGCCGTAAGCGTTCCCGTTTGCGTTAGCCTTTCCTAAGGGTAGGGTAGGGTAATTTATTTCAGGGCAGAACTAAAATCTCAACAGGATCATCATCCTCCCGACTCACCCGATCGGGTGATTTCCCAGGACAACAAGCGCGAATAAGATAAGCTCAGCGAACAACGCGATGGAATACAACAGTTTGGCGTGCGTTGGTAAGTTTTGTAAACTACCTTCAGCCAATTGCAACTGGTTGTAGTATCATACTACAGTTCCCTTGACCGGGAAATTATTGAAAAGTATCTCAGGAGGAAGAGTGATGTTAGAGCGTGTAGCCGTTAAGACCGCCACAACCATTCAGACGCAACACCCCATCCTCACAGAGCTTTTCATTTAATTATTCTGATGTACGCGAATAATTTACGCGATTCCTCTGTGAGTTTGGCGGTCTATAACCGCACCCATAGAGGAAACTTCAATGAATTTAGAGTTGTTGGGCTGGAATCGTTTTTTTGAGAAAAACTTTGACAGCTATTTTCAACAAGGGTATACTGTTGGTCGAGTTGCTCTTGAGCAAAAAAATACCTACCTTCTCTACACCGAGTTAGGAGAATTGTCGGCAGAAGTAACGGGGAAAATGCGTTACCAAGCCGACACCCGAACAGATTTTCCAGCGGTCGGAGATTGGGTAGTCGTTAGCATTATTGACGATGAAGAAAAAGCAAAAATCCATGAAATTTTGCCCAGAAAAAGCAAATTTTCTCGAAAAGCTGTAGGCGCACAAACAGATGAGCAAATAATTGCCACCAACATTGATACGGTGTTTTTGGTTTCGGGATTGGATCTAGACTTCAATCTTAGAAGAATCGAACGGTATCTAATTTTGGTTTGGGAAAGTGGAGCGAATCCAGTCATCATTCTGAATAAAGCCGACTTGTGCGATGAAGTTGAGCAACGAAAAACGGAAGTAGAAGCGATCGCTCCTAGCGTACCCATTATTAGCTTGAGTGCAATTGAGAACCAAGGACTCGATGCCTTGAGTCCCTATCTCGGTACGGGGCAAACCGTAGCACTAATTGGTTCTTCGGGAGTCGGGAAATCGACGATTACCAATCAATTAGCTAAAAAGGACATTCAAGCAGTTCAATCAGTACGCAAAGGAGATAATCGAGGCCGCCACACCACAACACATCGAGAGTTAATTATTTTGCCTTCTGGGGGTTTGCTGATGGACACTCCGGGAATGCGAGAAATTCAGATGTGGAATGGAAGTGAAGGCTTTCAGGAAACCTTTACTGATATCAATACGCTTGCTACAGAGTGTCGCTTTCGCGATTGCCAACATGAAGCAGAACCCGGTTGTGCAGTGCAACAAGCTTTGCTTGATGGCATTCTAGATAAGCAACGTTTCCGGAACTACCGAAAACTTCAACAAGAGCTTGAATACAATCACCGGAAACAAGATCAAAAAGCGTCTTTAGCCGAGAAGGAAAAATGGAAAAAAATCCATAAAGCTCTAAGAAACAATCCAAAACGCTAAGCAGCTAAGTCATTATCTTAGCCAGCAAAAAAGCGTTAACTTCTAGGAGCAACCAGTAAGGATTGGGAAGTGGAGTCTCGAAACTTCCAAGTTAAACTTGGAAGTTTCAAGGCCTCAATTCCGCATAGGCAGTTGAATTCGTGTAGCCGTGAGTTGACTTGCCAGCGTTTTTTATCAACACTCAGTATTTTGGAAATAGCCATGAAGAACCTAACAAAAAATCATCATCTGTACTCTAATTACCCAGGATTCAGCATATATGCAAAAAAAATCATTTCTAACCGCCGAACAAATTAGCTACGAACTCGCTTCCGACCAAACCTTATTTACCAATGTTCAAGCCACAGTGAATGAGGGAGATAGAATTGCGCTTGTCGGTGCTAATGGGGTAGGAAAATCAACCTTGCTCAAAATCTTGGCTGGTGAAATTCAGCCTAGTTCGGGTTCTGTGAATCGTGAAGGTACGGTTTATTACCTTCCACAAATTAGCACCCTTATCCAGGCAACTCAAGGTGCGACTGTTCTTGATTTTTTAAGTAACTTTTCAGAAGATTGGTGGGAAATCAGTAACCTTTTAGAGGTCAAGTTTAAAACTTATGTGGATATTTCGCTACCAGTTAGCAGCCTGAGTGGTGGAGAGCTGACTAAATTGTTTCTGGCAATTGGTTTATACAGAAAACCAAGCGTGTTACTCCTAGATGAACCCACTAATCACCTGGATTTATTAGCTTTAGAGAATCTGAAGAATTTTCTCCAAGAATTGAAGCAACCTTTTGTGATTGTCTCTCACAAACCTTTTTTCCTAAATCAAGTTGTCAACACTATTTGGGAGCTAACAGCATTAGGAGTGAAAGTTTACGGTGGTAACTTTTCCAGCTATAAGGAACAAAAAGAAATTGAATTTCAGGTGGCTTTGAGGACGCGAGAAATAGCCAAAAAAGAACTTAAGCAGGCAACTGATGCGTCTTTGCAAGAAGAGAAACGGGCAGGAAAATCCCGAAGAGAAGGGCGTAAACAAGCTCACGATAGAAGTATGGGAAAATCTGCAAGAAGATTCTTCGAGAATCGAGCATCAGCAAGTGCTGGAAGCGCCTCAAAAAAACATGAGGCGGCGATCGCTAAAGCTACACAAAATTTGGAATCTGCCAAAATTAGGACAAATCCAGTTGCCATTGTTCGCCTTGAAGAAGAAAGTAGTAAAAAGGGGAGAAGCTTAATTAACATTCAAGGAGCCAATCTGAAAATTGTAAATCAGTTTCTCATAAAGAATATACAGATGCACATAGCATCCGGTGAGCGAGTTGCTATTTCTGGGGCGAATGGGTCGGGAAAATCTAGCTTAATTCGGGCAGTTTTGGGCATCCATCGAAAAAATTCCCCAGCGATTCTTGCATCGGGGAAGGTTTCAGTTGCTCCAAAATTAAAAGTTGTATATCTTGACCAAACTTACGAGTTAGTAGATAGAGGAAAAACCATTTTAGAAAATTTGCAAGCAGCGAATCCCAACCTTGAGTATCAACTTATCAGACAACAGCTTGGACACTTTTTATTTTTCAATGATGAAGTGAATAAAAAAGCTGAGGTCTTAAGTGGAGGAGAGCTAGCAAGACTTGCCCTGGCGATGATTAGCGTATCAGAAATTGACTTGCTGGTATTGGATGAACCAACGAACAATTTGGATTTAGAAACCATTACTCAAATTGTTGAAGCGTTAGAAGAGTATCAAGGTGCTATCTTGGTAATTTCTCATGACCTAGACTTTCTCAGTCGCATTCAGATAACCAAAGCCTTTAAAATCCAAAATAAGGCGATGCGAACGACCGTTTTTCTTCCCGATGAGACAAAACAATATTATCAAGAATTGCTGGAATAGCCAAAAGCAGCTCTAACTAAAATTAGGTGCTATCTAAATAGGCAAGTTTGTTTGTCTATAGCAGTCCAAATGATTTGTGAAGGCAAGATACCCAAATGCTTAGAAAAGTCGGGTATCTGAACCGCTAGTTCCCAACTAAACTAGGATTGTTATAGACACTCCTTGAGGCGTCGGATATGTTTATTAAACAGATGCCATGAACCCTAACTCAAATAATCTTAAAACCATTAATTACACCCAAATTGTAGACCTGAGTCATGTCATTGAGCCAAATATTCCTATTTGGCAAAACGATCCACTCGTTGAATTTGAGCCAGTCGCCGAGTTAAAAAAAGATGGCTACTATCTACGAAGGGTCTCGATGGGAGAACACAGCGGCACTCATATTAACGCACCCAGTAGCTTTTATGAAGATGGAGTTGGATTGAGAGTTATCCGGCTCAGTCGCTCGTTGTACCAGCAATTGTTATCGATATCCGCGACAAAGCTATTGCTAATTTTGACTATGCTTTAACAACAGCCGATGTCTTCGACTGGGAACAGCAACACCATCCTATCTCTCCTAACACTGTTGTACTTCTATACACGGGTTGGCAAGAAAAGTGGAGCGATAAAAGAGCCTTTTTCAATCAAGACAAACAAGGCAAATTTCACTTTCCGGGGTTTGGCGCTGAAACTAGCCGATTCTTAATCGAAGAACGCGCGATCGCTGGTGTGGGAATTGATACTCATGGCGTCGATCCAGGGCAAGATGAAACCTTTAGCACCAACCGCCTGGTACTAAAAAAGGCTGGAATTGTATTGGAAAACCTGACAAATCTTGATCGGTTATCGCCCACTGGCACTACATTAGTCATTGGGATTTTACGTCTACGGGGTGGTTCTGGGACACCTGTATCCGTGTTAGCTTTTGTGCCTTGATACCTGCACCAAAAATCGCATTGACTTTACGCGATCGCGCCTTCAATCAACCTTGACAGGCGATTATCCCTTGTGGTGAAAGCAAAGATAGATGACGCCGGATGCCGACAACGCCCCGATAGCTGCACAAGAAAGAATCGATATGTCTGAACAAGAGGTTTTTGTCTTTCCTGCATCATTTGCCCAACAGCGGCTGTGGTTCCTTGACCAGTTGATACCTGGCAATGCGATCTATAATGTGCCGACAGTCATTCGCTTAAAAGGTGCGCTCAATTTCGCGGCATTAGAGCAGACATTTAACGAAATTGTGCGTCGCCACGAAGCCTTACGGACTACATTTAAGGTGCTAGAGGGACAACCTGTACAAGTGATTCCTGCGGAAAGCTGCGCTAATGCTTCCAGTTTAACCATCCCTCTGTCCGTAGTAGACCTGCGGCAATTCCCAGAATGCGATCGCGAACTCCAAGCCCAGCAGTTGGTAGCAGCAGAAATCGAGCGTCCTTTTGATTTGTCCTCTATTCCATTGCTGCGAGTAAAGCTGCTACAGCTTTCCGAAACAGAACATATTCTATTGCTGAATATGCACCACATTATCTGCGACGATTGGTCGATTGGAGTGCTGATTCGGGAACTGGGAACCCTCTACACAGCCTTTACTTGTAAAGACGCGATGCATCCCGTCTCTACGCTGCCGGAACTGCCCCTGCAATACGCTGACTTTGCCCATTGGCAGCGCGAGTGGCTGCAAGGAGAAGTGCTGGAAACCCAGTTAGCTTACTGGCGACAACAATTAAACGGTATTTGCATACTAAATTTGCCTATTGACCGACCGAAACCAGCTGTTGCAAGCTATCGAGGCGCAACGCAATCTTTAGAGTTACCGAAAAAGCTCAGTGATGCGCTCCAGACGCTTTCGCAGCAAGAAGGTGTCACCCTATTTATGACTTTGCTAGCAGCATTTCAGACCTTACTCTACCGCTACACGCATCAAGAAGACATCGCGGTGGGTTCGCCTATTGCTAACCGCAACCGTAGCGAAATTGAAGGATTAATTGGCTTTTTTGTCAACAGTTTGGTATTACGCACCGACTTATCTGGAAACCCAACTTTCCGCGAACTCTTAAGCAGAGTTCGGCAGGTAACACTAGGCGCATACAGCCATCAAGATTTGCCTTTTGAGAAACTTGTTGAGGAGCTACATCCAGAGCGCAACTTAAATATTCATCCGCTATTCCAAGTAGTATTTGGCTTTGAGAATGCGCCAATGTCAGCGTTAGAACTGCCTGGATTAGTGCCTAGCTTTATGGATGTTGACTTTAAAACAACGCGATTTGATTTGGAGTTACATCTGTGGAAGTGTTCCGAAGATTTCCGGAGCTTATGGGGTGGTAAATGGGAGAATTCTGAGGGAATTAGAGGCATCGTGGTGTACAACACGGATTTATTCGATGAAGCCATGATTACTCGGATGCTGGGACATTTTAAAACATTGCTTGAAGGTATTGTTAATAATTCAGAAGAACGAATCGCAACTTTACCCCTATTGGGTGAAACTGAACGACAGCAGTTGGTAATTAAAGGGAACGACACCCAGGCAGATTATCCTAAAAATAAGTGTATCCATCAATTGTTTGAAAATCAGGTAGAGCAGAATCCTGATTCCATAGCAGTCAGTTTTGAAAATGTAGAGACAAGGGTTCTTGAGTCTCTAACCTACCGGGAGTTGAACATACGCAGCAACCAATTAGCACATTATTTACAAAAAATGGGGGTGGTTTCGGAAGTTTTAGTCGGCATCTGTATGGAGCGTTCTGTAGACCTAATTGTGGGATTACTAGGCATTCTGAAAGCAGGGGGAGCTTATGTGCCTTTAGATCCTAGTTATCCTCAAGAACGTTTGAAGTTTATGCTTGATGATGCTTGTAAGGGCGAAGCATTTGTCAAGAAAAAACTTGGCTCCGAGCCAGAAATTACTGCCACGAATGCTTCGCCCATACTATTGCTGACGCAGGAAAAATTTGTTGAGAATTTTGGGGATTTACCGCACCCAGTTGTGGCCCTCGATAAAGATTGGGAAATCATTTCCCAAGAAAGTAAAGAAAACCCGAATAGCAGCGTAACCAGCAATAACTTAGCTTATGTAATCTACACTTCTGGATCTACAGGAAATCCCAAGGGAGTTGCGGTTACTCACAAAGCTGTCAATCGGCTGGTATGCAACACAAATTATGTAAAGTTGTCACCTAATGATAAAGTTGCCCAAGCCTCAAACACTTCCTTCGACGCAGCAACATTCGAGATTTGGGGCGCGTTACTCAATGGCGCTCAACTTGTGGGAATTAGCAGAGATGTTACCCTTTCGCCCCACGAGTTTGCCTTACAACTCCAACAAAAAGATATTAGCATTTTATTTTTGACAACCGCTTTATTTCAACAGATTGCTAGAGAGGTTCCGCAAGCTTTCGCTGACTTGCGCTATTTGCTATTTGGAGGTGAGGCTGTTGATACTCGGTGGGTCAAAAAGGTTATTAAACAAGGCGCGCCGAAGCATTTAATTCATGTTTATGGGCCAACAGAGAATACAACATTCTCTTCTTATTACTGCGTGGAGAATATACCAGAATCAGCAACATTCATCCCCATTGGTCGCCCGATTACGAATACGCAGATTTATCTGCTGGATGCTCATTTACAACCTGTACCCATTGGCATTGTTGGAGAGTTGTACATTGGCGGTGATGGACTGGCGCGAGAATATCTCAATCGCCCTGAATTAACTGCCGAACGCTTTATTTCTAATCCTTTTAGTAAGAAAACAGAAGCACGACTTTATAAGACGGGTGACTTAGCCCGCTATCTACCAGACGGCAATATTGAGTTTTTAGGTCGCATTGATAATCAGGTAAAAATTCGCGGCTTCCGCATCGAATTGGGCGAAATCGAAGCGGCGGTCAATCAGCATCCAGCAGTGCGCGAGACAGTGGTAATTCTTAGGGAAGAAATTCCTGGAGATAAGCACTTGGTTGCTTATATTGTTCCTAACCAAAAACAGGCACCAGCAACCATTAATCTGCGGCAATTCCTGAAAGAAAAGTTACCAGAATACATGGTGCCTTCAGCTTATGTCATGCTAGAATCTCTCCCACTGACACCGAATGGCAAAGTGGATCGCCGTGCCTTACCTGCGGTTGATACGCTCAGTTTTGAGATTAAAGAAGATTATGTCGCACCGCGCGATCGCGTTGAGGAAGCGCTAGCCGAAATTTGGGCTAAGGTTTTGGGGAAACAGCAGGTAGGTGTCCATGACAATTTCTTTGAATTGGGCGGTCATTCTCTACTCGCAACTCAGCTAACTTCCCGCATCCGCGATGCTTTCCAAATAGAGTTATCTGTACGCAACTTGTTTGAATCTCCGACTGTAGCTAGTTTAGCTAGGCACATTGAAACGATGTGTTGGGCAGCTAAAGGTTTGGATAACACGAGTTCCACGGGAAATGAGCGAGAAGAAATAGAATTTTAAGTCTTTCTACAATCTCATTTGCAAATACTCAAGAGTCAGCAAGCGCAAGCGATCTAAACTGTTCTGAGCGTTACCCGCATTTAGCACAAAATGTACTGACAACTTCGGAAAAGAGCTGATTCTTCTCCATCAATACCATGTGTCCACCCGGCTTGATCGTGACGAGTTCAGCTTGAGGTAGTTCGGCTTTCATGCGATCGCTTGCAACAGGTTTAGTTGCGATATCTGTTGCACCGCAAACGACCAACACCGGAACGTTAATCGTTGGGAGTGTTGTTGTTTCCTCGAAATTGAACATTGCCAATGTACCGCGAGCGAGAACACCAGGCGAACCTAAAGCCGATAAGAAAGCGGCGAAATCCAGTTGACCGCGGGTTTCAGTCCCCTTAAATCCAGAAATCTCTACGCTGATGTGTAGCGAACCGTTGAGATAGCTTAGCCAAGTCATCAGCCAAAAGAGGGGTGACAGCAGCATGGTGAGGTACAGTAATGGTTCAAACAGCGGTTTCTGCAATTTGGGTAACACACTGCTCAAGATAGAAGTTTTCAGCGGATTGGTGTAGGTTGTATCTGCGAGGATTAAGCCTGCTACGCGACGCCCCAGATGTTCTGGAAACAGCCGACAGAATGTTAGGTTAATCATGCCACCCATGCTGTGTCCGAGCAGGATAACCGGCTTGTCTCCCGCGATCGCAACAACGGCTTCGAGGTCACGGGCATATTTTTCTACGGAGTAGTCGTTATTTTTGGGTCTAGTAGATTTTCCTAGCCCTGGCAAGTCCCAAACAATCACTCGGAAGCGATCGCTCAGTTGTCGCTTGGCATAGTACCATACCGCACTGTTTGGTCCCCAACCGTGTGACAAGATAATCGGTTGACCATCCTCAGGCCCATAGAACTCTACTTGCAGAACGCTACCATCGGGTCGTTGTATGCGCTGCACAGTTCCGGTACGCATGATTTTGGGTTCGTCAGCACCTTGGCGACGCAGCAGCGGCAAGCTGATAAAACGACCGCCAAGAGACCACAAAACCATCGCCAGTCCGCCTATCAAGTAGGATGTCCCCACCAGTTCCCCTTCATACCACTCATACAGAATGTAAATCCCTCCGCCCAGTATCCCGATGGACAGCAATCCAACCAGCCATACGAGTAGAAAATTGAGGGGCATGAACACCATAAGCAGAAACCTTTAGGGTAGGATGTTGACTGCGTTGTCTTCCAACGTCATACCGAGGTTAGACCACAGTCGGGTCAATAGCAAGTACACTCCTCTAGCGGGTAGTGTCCTAGAAGAGGTTTAATTTTGAAAACAGTTGAGTTTTTATCTTACCTCCGTAGCTTAGATATTCAGGTTTTTGTCGATGGAGAACGCCTGCGCTGTAACGCCCCAGAAGGAAGCCTCACCGCCGAATTACGTGCAGAGATAGCTGAACGCAAAGCTGAAATTCTCTCATTTCTAAGGACAGCTAACGTTACCACAAACGCTACTCCGATAAGCCTTACACCCATTTCGCGGGACAGAAATCTGTCGCTATCCTTTGCACAACAGCGGCTGTGGTTTCTGGATCAATTAGTCCCTAACAATGCTTTCTATAATGTTCCGGCAGCTGTGCGTCTGGTCGGTTCGCTAAATTTAGCAGCGTTGAAGGAGGCTTTTAACGAAATTGTGCGCCGTCACGAAGCTTTACGCACCACTTTTGTAACGGTGGAAGGGCAACCCGTGCAAGCGATCGCATCCACGTTAACTGTACCGCTACCAGTAATAGATTTGCGATCGCGAAGCGTCTCTGTTGGCGAAGCCGCCCTGAAAGGGCTAGGAGAATTAGAAACCGAAGCGCGACGCATCACCACCCAAGAAGCTCAACGCCCTTTTGATTTGTCCAAAGACCCTTTTCTGCGAGTAACGCTACTGCGGTTGGATGAGTCAGAATATGTGCTACTGCTGGTTATGCATCATATTGTCTCCGATGGCTGGTCTATGGGGGTACTAATTCGCGAGTTAGCGGCACTTTACACCACCTTTGCTTCTTGTAAAGACGATAAATTTTCCGCCTCTAAACCTTTACCAGAACTACCCATCCAGTATGCAGACTTTGCCCACTGGCAACGCGAGTGGCTGCAAGGGGAAATATTGGAAACCCAACTTGCTTACTGGCGGCAGCAATTAGAGGGCATTTCTATCTTAAATTTGCCTACTGACAGACCTCGACCAGCCGTTCAAAGCTACCGGGGTGCAACGCAACTTTTGCAACTACCAAAAAGCCTGAGTAAGGCGTTAGAAGCCTTAAGCCAGCAAGAAGGCGTAACTTTGTTTATGACTTTACTGGCAGCATTTCAAACCTTGCTGTACCGCTACACTCAGCAAGAAGATATTGCCGTAGGTTCGCCAATTGCCAACCGCAACCGCAGCGAAATAGAAGGGTTAATTGGTTTTTTTGTTAATAGTTTAGTGTTGCGTACCAATTTTGATGGGAACCCAACATTTCGCTCACTTTTGAGTCGAGTGCGAGAGGTATCGCTGGGAGCGTATGCTCACCAAGATTTGCCTTTTGAAAAGCTGGTGGAGGAACTGCATCCGGAGCGCAACTTGAATCAAAATCCCCTATTCCAGGTGGTGTTTGCATTACAAAATGCGCCAATGTCGGCACTAGAACTACCAGATTTAACCTTAAGCCCGTTGCAATTTCTTGATACAGAAACAACCCGATTTGATTTAGAGTTCCACTTGTGGGAGCAAAAAGAAAATAATGGGTTAGGGGTAGATAGTTCAGAAGGAATTAGCGGCTTTGTCGTATACAGCACCGATTTATTTGATGCAGCCACCATTAACCGGATGCTGGGGCATTTCCAAATATTGCTAGAGGGCATTGTTGCGAATCCAGAGCAACGAGTCTCCAAATTACCAATATTAAGTGAAGCTGAACTCCATCAACTGTTAGTGGAATGGAATAATACTCAGGTCAGTTATCCTAAAGACTTGTTTATCCATCAACTATTTGAAGCGCAGGTAGAGCAGAACAAAGATGCGATCGCGCTGGTATTTGAAGATAAAGAACTCACCTATCAAGAGTTAAACATACGCAGCAACAAACTTGCACGTTATTTACAAAGATTGGGTGTTGGTGCGGAAATTTTAGTAGGACTTTGCGTAGAGCGATCGCTTGAGATGATAATCGGGATGTTAGCCATCCTGAAAGCAGGTGGAGCCTACCTACCTTTAGACCCCAGCTACCCTCCTGAGCGTTTAAATTTTATGCTTAAAAATGCTCAAGTGCCAGTTTTATTAACACGGGAACAGTATATCGAACGCCTTAATAATCAAAATTCAAAAATAATTTGTTTAGACAAAGATTGGGAAAATATTTCTCAAGAAAGCGAAGATAATCCTAGCAGCAACGTTACCGCAGAAAACCTTGCTTATGTCATCTACACATCTGGCACTACAGGAAAGCCTAAAGGAGTTCAAATTAAACATAGTGGACTATTAAATCTAGTATTTTGGCATCAACAAGCATTTGCAGTTTCACCGCTTGACCGAGTAACGCAGGTTGCGGGATGTGCATTTGATGCTTGCACATGGGAAATTTTGCCTTATTTGAGTGCAGGATCTAGCATTTATTTGACCGATGATGAAATTAGGCGATCGCCTGAAAAACTGAGAGACTTCTTAATATCAAAATCAATAACAATTAGCTTTTTACCGACATCTTTAGTCGAGAAAATATTGTTGTTGGATTGGTATAACAACGCAGCTCTACGAGTATTGCTGACAGGGGGAGACAAACTACATCAGTATCCTTTGGCTGAGTATCCTTTCCAGCTAGTTAATAACTATGGCCCAACTGAGAATACAGTTGTGACAACATCGGGTATTATTCGTGTCACAAAGAAAGAAGATCCCTCCAACAGGTCTTATAAAGGAGGGCAAGAAAGGAGCGTAGATGTAGCAGCATCAGGAAATGCGATCGCGCCTACAATTGGTCGTCCCATTGCCAACACTCAAGTTTATGTTCTAGATAAATATTTACAACCTGTACCCATCGGCGTTGCTGGTGAATTGCACATTGGTGGTGATGGACTAGCGCGAGGTTATTTAAACCGTCCCGATTTAACTGCTGAAAAATTCATTTCTAATCCTTTTAGTAACCAAGCAGAAGCGCGTCTTTATAAAACAGGCGATTTAGTTCGTTATCAACTAGATGGCAATATCGAATTTTTAGGTCGCCTCGACGAACAGGTGAAAATTCGCGGCTTCCGCATAGAGTTGGGAGAAATTGAAGCGGTACTGAGCCAGCATCCAGCAGTGCTGCAAAATGTTGTAATAACTCGTGAAGATTTATCAGGGGAAAAGCGTTTAGTAGCTTATGTAGCGCTAAATTCTGAATACAGTGAACAGAAGCAGATGGAAATGCAATTGCAAGATGAGCAGGTTTCGCAATGGCAGATGCTCTACAACGAAAATTATAATCAACCTGCTGCTGGTTCAGATCCAACATTCAATATTGTCGGTTGGAATAGTAGTTATACTAATCAACCGATTCCAGCAGAACAGATGCGTGAATGGGTTGATAACCAGGTCGCGCAAATTCTGGATTTGCAACCGAGTCGAGTTTTAGAAATTGGGTGTGGAACAGGTTTATTGTTGTTTAGAATTGCGCCTCACTGCAATAAATATTGTGGGACAGACTTTTCCTCGGCTTCACTTAACTACATCCAGGAGCAATTGGCACAATTACCTCAAGTAACATTGCTTCAGAAGTTGGCGACTGACTTTGAGGGAGTGGAGTCCGAAGCCTTTGATACGGTGATTCTGAACTCGGTTGTGCAATATTTTCCCAATATTGATTATCTGGTGCGCGTACTGGAGGGAGCAATAAATGCGATCGCTCCCGGTGGCTTCATCTTCATCGGCGATGTGCGTAGTCTCCCCCTGCTGCAAGCTTTCCACGCCTCGGTACAACTGGCTCAAGCGGAACCCTCTCTCACCCGCGAACAGTTGCAGCAACGGGTAGAAATGCAAATGTTCCAGGAAACTGAGTTAGTAATTGATCCAGCTTTCTTCACTGCTTTAAAACAGCAATTTCCCCAGATTAGCGACGTACAAATTCAACTAATCCGGGGTCATTCTCACAATGAATTAACCCAGTTTCGTTATAACGCGATTCTATATATTGGCACAGAAATAGATTCTGAAAGCACCTACATCAATCCCCTCGAAGCGGGGGAAAATAAGAATACTCCGGCTCCCTCCCCATTGCGGGGAGGGCTGGGGAGGGGTTCCTCGCTTAACTGGCACGAAAATAACTTAACTGTCTCCGCTGTACATCAGCTATTAGTTGATAACCAACCAGAACTCTTAAGCATTACCAATGTGCCTAATGCGCGGGTAACAGCAGCAGTTAAAACAGCAGAATGGCTGTCAGGCGCAGCAGAATTTAAAACTGCGGGACAGATGCGCGAAGCATTGCAAAAACTCCAAAATTTAGGAGTAGAGCCAGAAGATTTTCATAGTCTAGATTTCCCTTACAACGTTGAGATTACCTGGTCAGATTCCGGTACCGATGGACGCTACGATGTAGCGTTTGTAAGGAAAGAAATAGACAAGAAAACTACTTTGCCACTCAGCGCTAAATTGCGATCGCTACCATCTTATGCGAATAATCCCCTACAAGCAAAAGCAGCCCGTAAGTTAATCCCTCAATTGCAGACGTATCTCACCCAAAAGTTGCCTGAGTACATGGTGCCATCGGCTTTTGTGGTGCTGGAATCTCTACCGCTTACACCTAATGGCAAAGTCGATCGCCGTGCTTTACCTGCACCCGAACCAGTCAAACTAGAATTGGCAGGAAGTTATGTTGCACCTCAAACTCCGGTTGAGGAAGCGTTAGTGAAAATTTTTGCTGAGGTTTTGGGAGTTAAACGGGTAGGTATTCACGATAATTTCTTTGAATTAGGAGGACATTCATTACTAGCGACTCAGCTTGTTTCTAGAGTGCGCGACGCATTCGGGGTGGAGTTACCTTTGCGTAGTGTCTTTGAGGCACCGGCCATTGCAGAATTATCGAAAGCGATCGCTAGTTTTCAGCAGACCACTACTCAAAGCAAAGCCCCAGCCTTAGTGCCAATTTCTCGTGAAAATCGTCGCATGAAGCTATCTTCTCTCAATAAAGAGAACCAACAACCGTGAACCAGATAAAAACCAGCGACCAATTCCCAGAAAATTTCATCTGGGGCGCGGCTACCTCCGCCTATCAGATAGAGGGTGCAGCAACAGAAGGCGATCGCAAACCCAGCGTCTGGGATACCTTCAGTGCTACCCCCGGACGGGTTGAGAATGGCGATACGGGTGCTGTTGCTTGCGACCATTACCACCGCTACGAAACAGACGTAGAACTGATGGCACAACTGGGTATCAAGCATTATCGCTTCAGTATCGCTTGGCCCCGAATTATTCCTGATGGTCGGGGAAGCGTGAATGAGAAGGGAATTGATTTCTACAAGCGCCTAGTTGATTGCCTGCACAAACACGGGATTACTCCCCACGCCACCTTGTTTCATTGGGACAGTCCTCAAGCACTAGAGGACTTGTACGGTTCTTGGCGCAGCCGGGAGATGGCTTCAGATTTTGCTGACTATGTTACTGCTGTTGTCAGTCGGTTAGGCGATCGCATCACCAACTGGATGACCATCAACGAAATCCCCTGCTTCACTGATTTCGCCTACGATGTGGATAAAGACCCACCCTTTGCCCCTGGCACTCGCGTCAAAACTCGCAAAGAAGTGTGGCAGACTTCTCACCATGCCCTCCTTGCTCATGGAATGGGCTGTCAAGCTATCCGTGCTGCCTCGCCCGTTCCCTGTTCCGTAGCACTTGTAGACAATATTTCTGTTACCGTTCCCCTCACCGAATCAGCGGCTGATATAACAGCGGCTCAGCAAGCTTTCCATACTTCTTGGCTCAATGGTGGGATTATTTTTCCTGCCCTTACGGGTGCTTACAGTCCAGCCATGCTTGAGAAGTTGGGCGTTGATGCCCCAGATATTCAGTCGGGGGATTTAGAAATCATTCACCAGCCCCTCGACGCAATCGGTATCAATATTTACACTGGCACTTATGTTCGTGCGGCGGACAATAAAGACGGTTACGAGTTTCTTGACTTACCCAAAGGCTACCCGCGAATGAATATGCCTTGGCTGCATATCGTTCCTGAGAGTATCTATTGGGGTATTCGCCATATTAGTGACACGCTTGGGCGACAAGATTTGCCCGTGTTCATTACCGAGAATGGTTGCGCTGCCGAAGACGAACTGAACGCGCAAGGCGAGATAATTGATACAGACCGCATTATGTATTTACGCCACTATTTAAAGGCGGCTCATCGAGCTATTGAGGAAGGTTATCCGCTGAAAGGTTACTTCCTTTGGAGTTTCATGGATAACTTTGAGTGGCCTTACGGTTATAGTCGTCGCTTCGGGATTACCTATGTCGATTACAAGACGCAACAACGCATTCCCAAAGCCAGCTTCAATTGGTATGCAGAGTGCATTCGTCAAAACCGAGTGGTTTGAAACGAAATCGTGCGAACTGACAAGTCAGCGCTTCGCGATCGCGCCTTAATAGACCTCTTGCGTGAATCAGGCAGATTGGGAACGGAGCAGTTCAATATTAACGATCGCGGCAATGAGGTTGAAACGGAATCCAAATCGCCGACGACGATTGCGGTATTGTTCT
>NZ_JAMPKB010000069.1:0-28812 GCF_039961925.1 Trichocoleus sp. DQ-U1
CGTCGACACAGCAAAATAGTTCTTCTAGACTAAGCATGGGGTAATTCAGATGGATGAGAAGTTAGCACTTTCACCCTACCTGTTTTGCCCCTTCCTTATCCCGAACTCAGGTTAAATTGATTTCTACGAACCGCAAAGACGCACTAGGGGAGCCATGCGCGTTAACGCTATAGAGCGCGAACTGAAGAGGAGAAGAAAGGAAAGGACTAAGGAGTCTATACAGAGGCAGTAATCACAACCCGAAAGCCGCGGCTCCCGCTCCAACTGTCCAGCCCATCTCTGCTGCGATCCGCACTGCGGCAGTACCAGGGATAGTGATACCACGAACCCCCGCGTAGCAGACGAAGCGAATGATTTCCGCCAGACTCCCACACACTTCCATCTGAAGGCGCACCGTTGTAATTATTGTGCCAAATATCAGCACACCATTCCCAAACGTTTCCGTGCATATCGTATAGTCCAAAGGCATTCGGTGAAAAACTCCCCACATCCGTCGTTTTAGTTTCCTGACAGTATTTTCCTTTGGGTGCAGAAGCGTAAGTGTAATTCCCGTCAAAGTTAGCTAAATCAGTTGTAATGGTCTCGCCAAAGTGAAAAGGTGTGGTTGTTCCTGCACGACTTGCATATTCCCATTGGGACTCGCTGGGTAAACGATAAATTTTTCCAGTTTTTTTCGACAGTCGCGCACAAAATTCTACAGCATCGTACCAAGATACATTTTCTACTGGTCGTTTTGCACCTTTAAAGCTTGAAGGATCTAGTTGTAAATTTTGGTTGATTTTGGGCAGATTTGCTACCGCTTTCCACTGCGCTTGTGTAACTGTGAATTTCCCCATGAAGAAGGGTGCTAAAGTTACTTGATGTTGTGGATTTTCACTGCTATCTCGCTTCTTCTCCGTGTCTGGAGAACCCATCAGGAAGGTACCGCTGGGAATTTCTACCATTTCCAATGTTACCCCACCACCTAAGTCTTCAGAGAAATATTTTGCTTGCATTCTGCGGCGGTTAGTTTCTATTCCCTGTCCGTTTACTGTTACCACATCAAAATGGAACGTTTTAAGCGGTAAAGGTTGGGGAAGATTCAGAATGGTTGGCGCTAAAGATAACTTTTGCAGAGTTAATGCATTTATTACATCTTCGGCTGATTGATATCGCCGTTTCGCACCTCTTTGGATCATCTTATCTAAGATGCTACGCAACTCATCACTTACAGAATTTTGCAAGTAATTCTGCCAAACCCAAGCATCTTCATCAGTATCGAATAACTCTAAAGGCTCAACATTAGTCAGCAAATGAATGCAGGTGACGCCCAAACTATATAAATCGCTGGCAAAAACTCCTTTCCCGACTGCTTGTTCTGGTGCAATATATCGAAAGTCACCAATCACTGTTCCAGTTCTAGCTAATGCGGTTCTTGTCGCAAATTTAGCTGCACCAAAATCTACTAACACCAGTTGATTATCAACCTGACGACGAATGATATTCTCTGGCTTAATATCTCGGTGAATTACCTGCTTACTATGCACAAATTCTAAGACGCGCAGCAAGTCTGCCAACAAGCTGCGAATTTCGGTTTCGCTAAAAGCGCCTTGTTGTTCTAATATATGGGCTAAGTTCTGTCCGTTGATAAATTGTTGCACCAAATATTGACGGTTTTCTTCCTCAAAATGGGCTAACAGTTCCGGAATCTGCGGATGATTACCTAATTCTTCTAGCCGTACAGCTTCTTGATGAAATAACTTTGCTGCTTTATTAGCTGTATCCGTACCCTGTTGTATCGGGAAAAATTGCTTAATTACACAAGCTGGTTTGGACGGTTTCGCTTCATCAATTGCCCGAAAAGTCCTACCAAACCCGCCTTGTCCAAGTGGTGCCAAAGCCCGGTAACGCCCTAAAAGTACCAGCTTCGTCCCGCAGTTTTTACAAAATTTGTCATTGTGGGAGTTTTGGCACTTCTGACAGGCGGGATTTAAGCAATAACTCATAAATAATTGGAAACTTGATTTAGCGTAGATTGGGTTAAGGTAAGGAAATCCAACCCCTCTAAACAATTTGATGAGGTTCGTTCCTCAACCCAACTTACAGTTATTCCATACAGTGAATTAGTCAGCGCTTACTGACCAATCAATCATTATTAAATTCAAAAAATACTTTAT
Source organism: Trichocoleus sp. DQ-U1 (assembly GCF_039961925.1). Classification (NCBI taxonomy): domain Bacteria; kingdom Bacillati; phylum Cyanobacteriota; class Cyanophyceae; order Leptolyngbyales; family Trichocoleusaceae; genus Trichocoleus; species Trichocoleus sp. DQ-U1. The sequence goes on from NZ_JAMPKB010000069.1 coordinate 2,157, forward strand.
ATGGGCGCACAGATTCCCATTATATAAAACTAGCACTTGCGCCAATACTTGTCTAGTACCTATGGCAAATATTTAACAGAAATTTTAGAGATTTTCTGAAAATAATGGTGCGTTACGCTATCGCCAACGCACCTTCTATATAAGCCTTATTTTTGCGGTGTGCTATCGCCGTATTTAATCAAAAGCGCGATCGCTATACTGACGGCAAAAATTAATACCATACTCAAAGATGAGCCAAATCCCCAATTCTGAGTTGCACCCAAAAACTGGTTATAAATCAAGCGGGATATCGTCATGCTGGAGGCACCACCCAGCAATTCTGGATCGACAAAATCCCCTAAAGTGCTAATAAATACAAGCAAAGAACCCGCAGCGATTCCTGGTAGCGTTTGCGGGACAGTCACTTTCCAAAAAGTGTCAATCGGATTTGCCCCCAAATCCGCAGATGCCTCTAGCAACCGCCGATCCAGTTTTTCTACAGAAGCGTAAAGAATTAACACCATGTAAGGCAAATAACTGTAACCCATGCCAATAAACACGGCTGAACTCTGGTTCAGCAACTCCAAAGCCGGAAGCCCTAAAGTCGTTAACATCGTGTTCAGGACGCCAGTAGGACGCAAAATTGTAATCCAGGCGTAAGAACGCAGCAGCGATGATGTCCACAAAGGCAAGACAAAGGCTAGTAGCAGCAAATTTCGCCACTGTTTTGGTGCCATTTGCCCAATCCAGTAGGCAACCGGGAATCCGAGTAAAAGACAAACGATTGTAGTGCCAATTGCAAAGAATAGCGATCGCCCGATTACCTGCAAGTAAACTGGTTGAAACACCAGCGTATAGTTATCCAAACCGCTGGGATTCACCACATCCCCAGGTCGGATTCCTGGCACTAAACTCAGCTGAAAAATCACCAGCGTTGGCAGCACTAGCAACAAACCCAACCAGATACCAGCAGGACCCAGCAGCGCCATTGGTTCCAACCACTTCAAGCCTGGGCGTCTGCTGCCCATTAGCACTGGCGATTCGATTCCATCAGAGGGAGTGGGATTGGGGATAGAGGGAGGAGACGTTGGGGTAGACACGACAGAAAAAAGTTTTGAGTTTTGAGTTTTGAGTTTTGAGTTATTAATGAAAGATGATTGATATGAAGTATCAATTATTGCTTCAATTCATCATTCAAAACTCAAGATTATTTAATGTTAGCTGCTCGTCAATCGAGTCCAATAGGATTCATAAACTTCGGCAACTTTTCCAAGCGGCGCAACGCCTTCGCATTGGGCAAGTACCGCCTCTGGGGGAAATAAAATTTGATTGTTACGGATTTCATCAGGTAGCTGATTGTAGCCAGCTTGATTGGGTGTCGCGAAACTTAAACGTTCGCAAATCTGAGCGGCGACATCAGGTTGCAACATAAAGTTAATCCAGGCATAAGCTCCTTCTGGATTGGGAGCTGTTATCGGAACGACCAGTGTGTCAGTCCACACCGAAGAACCACTCCGAGGAATTAGATATTGTAAGTTTTTATTTTCTGGAATAATTTCATTGGCATCGGATGAAAATCCCATTGCCAGCAGCAAATCCCCAGTTAAAATTTGAGTTCTCCAGGCATCAGAGGTGAAAGAAGCGAGGGCCGGTTTGAGCGCCATTAACTTTTCATACGCCTGTTTAATCTGCTGCGGGTCTTTTGAGTTGTAAGAGTACCCCAGCATTTTCAACACCGCACCCATTACTTCCCGAACATCATTCAGCAAGGTCATCCTTCGAGAAAGTGCCTGCTGATTGTCCCAGAGATAATTCCAATCTGCTGGTGGTTGCTTCAGCTTCTGGGTGTTGTAAATGAGACCCGTTGTTCCCCAACTCAGAGGTATGCTGTAGCGGTTTTCTGGGTCATAGACGGGATTCTGGAAGCGGGGAAACAACCGATCCAAACCTACCACACGGGAGCGATCGATTTCACTGAGCAAGCCCAGTTCCACCATCTTCCTCACCGTATAGTCAGATGGGTAAATAATGCTGTAGTCCCCGCCTCCCAATGCTTGAATCCTGGCTAGCATCGCTTCGTTGGAATCATAGACATCAGCAATGACCTTGATTCCAGTCTCTTTGGTAAAGCGTTTTAACAAATCCTCATCGGTATAGCCAGCCCAAGTGTAGAGATACAATAACTTGTTGTTGGATGCATCAGAGTTGGCGGGTGCCGAGCGCACTTGGGCAAGCGTCCAGCCGCAACCAGACATTGCCAGTCCGAGGGTAGCAGCAGCTGACGTTTGTAAAAACCTACGTCGTGTTGAGTGTTGTGGGTTCGTCCGTTGAGCAGTTGGAGGCACGGGATTCAGCAAAGTTGCACGTCAATCGTCAAAATTTAGAAGAGGAAATTAAAAACTATCAAGGTGATTTTTTAGTTTTAATTTTTAATTTTTAATTTCTCTTTAACAGTATCTTACAGATTGCTCTATAGGGAGCGGTTCACCTAGTTCGGGCGTCAGTATTTTGATAGGCAAACATTAGATTTGTAGGGGTTTCTCAAATTTCCAGTCGTCATCCTGACTTTGAGGAGATAGCCCCGGAGTGATTGAATCGGTCGCTGAGTCAATTTGTCAAGTTTTGGGGGAAAGGAGCGCAAAATCAGTGCAGCAAAGGGCTGGCAGTCATCGATGGGAATGAATACTTTTTAATGTTTGGTGGTAGCCGGAAGCGATCGCAGCGATCGCTTCCGGCGTCTCTAGCCAACGACCAATGGGTTGACCGGGTTCCCCGAAAGCAAGCGATTGCTCTGGTCTGACCATGAGATTCTAACCCTTATAGAAACTGGATTCAGCCCGGTCGCTTCTGGGAATGTCGGGAGACGCACGGATAGCGATCGCTGCATTGGCTCTAAGTATTCATTGCCAGACAATCGGTAGCTGCCCAGTGAGCATAGATAGGGGTATGCAAGGCAGGCTCAATTCCCACAGTATTCATCTGCCGAACCGTTAAGCGATCGCCTGAAAGTAACTCCACCACATAATGAACATGAGTTCCCATGTACATCACGTGCTTCAGACGACCTTCAAAGCAGTTGATTGGCATCGCTGGCGGATAGAGACTCAGCTGAATCTTCTCTGGACGCACGCATACCACAACCTCCTGGACACCAATCTCATCCCAAGGCTCCAACGGCTGCACCACAACTGGCAAACCGCTTTTGGTGACAACTTTGAGCGTTGAGTAGTCAGAAGCTTCAATCCGCCCCTCAAACAGATTGGTATCCCCAATGAAATCCGCCACAAATGGCGTTTTGGGATGCTCGTAGATTTCAGTAGGCGAACCAATTTGCTCAATCTTGCCCCCGCGCATGACTGCAATCCGGTCGGAGAGACTTAGCGCTTCCTCCTGGTCGTGCGTCACCATTACAAACGTCAAACCGAGGTCTTGATGTAAGTTGGATAATTCCACCTGCATTTGTTTACGCAGCTTCAAATCCAATGCCCCCAAGGGTTCATCCAGCAAAACCACCGCTGGACGATTCACCAGCGCCCGCGCTAAAGCCACTCGTTGCTGCTGTCCCCCAGAAAGCTGGGAAGGAAAGCGGTTAGCATAGGTTTCCATTTTGACCAGCTTCAGCGCTTCTTGCACTCGTTCGGCAATTTCTGCCCTGGGTCGCTTTTTAATCCGCAATCCGAAAGCAATATTTTCCCAAACGCTCAAATGGCTAAACAAAGCATAGCTCTGAAAGACGGTGTTCACCGGACGCCGGTGGGGCGGCACATGGTTCATCGTCTGCCCCTGAATCAGCACCTCTCCTGCCGAGGGAGTTTCAAACCCAGCCATTAAGCGCAAAGTTGTGGTCTTGCCACAGCCAGAGGGGCCTAAAATACTGAAAAATTCTCCTCGGTGGATCTCCAGATCAACCCCCCGGACTGCTGTTTCTCCATTGAATACCTTAAAAACCTTGCGGAGTTCCACATCCAGTTCATTTGTAGTCTCCGGAGAGCGTTGTTCTGCTAAAGAAGTTTGAGACATAGTTGATGATTCCCAGTGGCGATGCCCCACAGAGGTTTGAATTGCTCAACACACGCCGTCGCGTCTGTTTTGTGAAGGCTGAGCCGGTGATGCTTGGTTGAGCGTTGTTGGTTGAGCGTTGATTGCTAACTTTGGTTTATTTTAGCTGTCGGACTCAGTCCGATTGCGATTCGCTTAAAAATTTGCCATTCTTTGATTCGTTGAACCTGAAAAAGTACAGGACAAAGTACAAGTGATTCCCGCTCTGTGCTGGATGCTATTTCCACGGCACCCATTTTCAGGACACCTCCAGTTCATCTTATTGAAGTGTGACGGTACACTATGTAGGAGCAATCCCTCTGTGAATTGCCGCCCACTCAAAATACCTTTTGTTTCCCTGTTTAGAGCCAATTTATTCAGCCTCCTGCTATGACCTTAATCGCTCGGTCTTCCTCAATTGGGCGTCAATCCACCCCCCGAACTGTGGGCCGACGTCTCCAATCTGTAATTATCATGTTGCTCGTTACCTTACTCTTGGCGGGTGGGATTGGCGCTCGTTTAGTTTTTTTACAAGTGGTTCAGGGGGAACGTAACCGACAGCTGGCAGAAAACAATCGGATTCGTTTGATTCCCAAACAGCCGGCCCGAGGCACCATTTTCGACCGCAAGGGAAGAGTTTTGGCGAGCAGTCGGCTGTCTCACTCGGTTTTTTTGTGGCCCATCGCCCGCAAGCAGAAGGATTGGCCTGCTACCCTCAGCCGCCTTTCGGAACTGTTAAATGTTCCTGAGAAAGAAATTCAAAAGCAACTAGAAAAAGCCGGTTATACCTCGACCTCGCTGTTACGAATTGCTCGTGACATCAATCCTGCCCAAATTACGGCACTTGAAGAGTACAGGAGCCAACTAGAGGGCGTAGAGGTGGATATTGAAGGGGTACGAAACTACCCCAACGCTGAGGTGGGCGCTCACGTCTTAGGGTATACGGGGGAAATGAACGATGAAGAGCTAGCCAAGATGAAAGATCAAGGCTACCGCTTGGGTGATGTGATTGGTCAGATGGGTGTGGAGGCAGCTTTTGAAAAACCGCTACGGGGAGAATGGGGCGGTCAACAAGTTGAGGTAGATGGTGCGGGTCAAGTGCTGCGGATTCTTGGTCAGAAAAAGGCGAAGGCTGGCAAAGATGTGCAGTTAACGCTGGATCTGGATTTGCAGAAGGCTGCGGAGCGGGCTTTGGGCGATCGCAAGGGCGCAATCGTGGCAATGGACCCCAACAATGGGGCAATTTTGGCAATGGTCAGCCGCCCAGGCTTCGATCCCAACGTTTTCTCTAAGCGGATCACCCCAGAAACTTGGAAGAAAGTACAAAGTAAGGGCAACCCCTTCGTCAACCGCGCTTTAAGAGTCTTTCCACCAGCGAGTACCTTCAAGATTGTCACGGCTAGCGCTGCGATTGAATCGGGTAAATATTCTCCGAATACGGTATTAGCAACCTATCCTTACTTAACCGTCGGTGGGATTCGGTTTGGGGAATGGAACCATGCTGGATTTGGCCCCTTGGGATTTGTTGGGGCGCTAGCGATGAGTAGCGATACTTTCTTTTATCAGATTGGTAAAGGAATAGGTGGTCCCACCTTGATTGACTGGACTCGGAAGTATGGCTTTGGTCAAAAAACGGGGATTGAGTTAGCTTCAGAAGAATTGCCGGGGTTGGTTGCGGATGCAGCCTGGAAGGAGAAGCGATTGAAGCAGGAATGGACTATCGGAGACACGGTGAATATGTCCATTGGTCAGGGCTTCTTGCAAACGACGCCGCTACAAGTTGCCGTGATGTTTGCGGTTCCGGCAAATGGTGGCTACCGAGTTAAACCCCACCTGCTCAAAGATAATGAGGCGTCCAAAAACTGGCGAGAGTCCTTGAATATGAAACCAGAAACGCTAAGGGTGGTGCGCCAAGGACTCCGGAGCGTTGTGACTAGCGGCACTGGAAAAGCGGTGAATGCGCCAACGTTACCCCCGGTTGCCGGGAAGAGTGGTACGGCAGAGGCTCCACCAGGACTGTCTCACGCCTGGTTTGGTGCCTATGCGCCTGCGGACAAGCCAAAGATTGTGGTTGTGGCGTTTGCGGAACATTCTGGAGGCGGCGGCGGTAAGGTAGCAGCCCCAATGGTGTTAAAAGTTTTGGAGGCTTATTTTCAGGTCAAGAAACCTGTTAAACCCGTTAAGTAAATTGTGAGGGGTTAGTTGTTAGTGTTTAGAGGAAAGGCTAACAACTGACTCCTCACAACTGACTCCTGACTATTGACTCCTCACAACTGGCTCCTGACTATTGACTGCTCTCAATTTCTCTGCAACGACCTAACTTCGATGGTGCCGTTGGGTGCGAACACCACTCTGAATTGGGCGAGGGGTTCCTGTGGGACAGCGTCTGGCGAGTTGCTCGGCTGGAATAATTTAGGCAGGGGCGTTTCATCCTCGTAATCAAAGGCTGGTTGATTCTGTGGCTCGTAATCGGCGACGACACCGTCTTTGTTTACGGCGACACGGTATTGTAAGCTCCGTGGAAAACTGGGAGTGGCTTGCCAATTTTGCTTGAGTTGTTCGGAAAGCCGAGCTTCTAAACTCTCTATCTGAGCTGAGTCGGTAATTTCTGGACCGAGGCTGGGCTTTTCTTTATACCCATACCAGGGACTCACTTGGGGGACGCCTCGTCTAGTAAATACCACCCGGAACTGAGCCAGGGGTTCTTTGCTGATGTCGCTACCAGTGGCAGGGATATAGAGCAATTCTGGGAGCGGAGTTTCTTCTAAGCGATCGCGTGCGGCTGAGTTAACTGGCTTGTAACCCACCACAGCTCCGTCTTTCCCTACGCCCACCCGATAAACTAAGTCTTGCCGAAACTGGCGGCGGGTCGTCCACTTCTGATAAATGTTGTTTTGCAGTTTCCGTTGTAAGAAGTACAACTGGGTGGGATCGGTCAGCTCTGGTGCTGCTGTCACCAGGGTTTCCAAGTCGGTAGCTTCAGCGCTAGATGACGTGGGGCTTGCTGTCGGCTGCTCGGACGAGACAGGGCTAGCAGGGGTCGTTAAGCTGTTGGGCTGGGGCAAGGGATCTTTGAGGTTCTTGACTTCGGGAGGGGGAACCCTAGAAAACGCGATCGCTGCCAATGCCAAACTCGTGACCCCAACTGCTGCTGGTGCGGCGCGTTGTGCCACCGGCACTTCAGCCTTCGCATAGCGTTTCGGAACCGGCGCGATGGACAGCATGATGTCTGGCAGCGTGCGACCATCAGCCAGGAACTGATCCACCGCCTCCACTAAATCAAACAGCTGTACCGTTGTGATATCAACTTGTCTTGCTTGGAGGGTTGTGGCTGTCCCACTGGATGCGCCACTATGAGTCGAGTCTCCACCACTTCCCGGCGACTCAACAATTAACCGATGCAGATGGGCATCTATTTTCTGAAACTGCACTAAACTCGGCTTGTCTTTCAGACTATGGGAGTGAGGCACCCCACTCAAGAATTCTTGAGCATAGTTGCTGGCTGCTGTCACCAGGCTTTCAAAAAAGTCACGTCCTCCCGTTAATGGCTTCTCCTTACCCGCAAAATGGCACTCAGCATTAACCAGGATAGACATTAAGGGTCGGGTGTCCACCTGACCAGCAGCTGTAGCATCGCTTAACCCTTCTAGGATCAGCGTGCAGTTAGGCAGACTGTACGGACGGCGAATAGTCATTTTCAGTTGGTGATTGGTAATTGGTAACTGGTAATTCGGGGAAAAACTAATAGGTAATTGGTAATTGGTAACTGGTAATTCGGGAAAAGTTTTAAGTTTTGAGGATTGAGTTTTTAAGTCAAGAACTTTCTTCTCGTCTCAAAACGCAACACCAATGCTCATCACTCTTATTCTTGATTACCGATTACTCCTTTTCTATGAAAGTTACACTTCTCCATCAAAAAGGCTGCTCCAAAATCTTTGCATTCCAGACGTTCCCGTACAAAATAGCAGCTCGCTTAACAGCTCAATAGCCAGATTGTTTAACTTCTCATCAGAGTTATAGGCGGCGACACCAGCGCGTCGTGGATTCATTCGGCTCCGGAAGTGAGCGCGGAACCTTTCTAAATACTCAGACAAGCGAAAATGATGTTCCAATGGCACCTGCTTGTCACGCAGCTGTTGATAAGCCAGTAGCAGCTGCCGGATCAACACGGTTAACCGCCGTGCTAGATGGCAGACTAGGATCACCATCGCTTTGGCTTCATCCAGGGTTAGCAAACGGCGTGTATAAGATCGTCGTAGCGGGTTGCTGCTTCGGATTCGCCAAAGGTGTACCCGATTTTTGATAATTCCCTGGAGTTCCAAATCCTTCGCCACTGTCAGCATTGCTTCAGACCCTCCCAATTCCAGGGCTTCTATTGCTAGTAGCATCAGGTCAATTTGTAGCCGAGTTCGACGCGGACACCCACTTGACGACGAAATCGGTGGGTCAGGGAGATTGTCTAAAATCAGCGGCATTGACTCTCGTGGAGGACTGTTTAATGGCATTACGCTCACAGAAAGATTCATTCCAAATAGCAGGACAGTTGAACTGGTTGATGGCTCGCACGGGCTACAACGAATTGCATATGGAAATCAATGACTTTTGACGGTTACATTTGTGTCCATCTGCTATCCGATTATTTATATGCCCAGCTGGATTTTACTAAAATCAGGGTGTCGCGATCGGGATTGAAGCTTCGGGCAAGTGGATGATTTTGGAGGTGGTTGTACTTGAATCATATAGATACGACTACTCACACGCCTCAATAGCTGCCCGCTGGCTCTTGAGTGTTAGGAATGCTCCAAAACCGTGCAGCCTTCTAGTGTACGATTTTCCAGGTATATCCTTGCACATCCGGGGGAGATCCTGCCTCTGTGATGCAACGGATACCGAGTTTACCTACAACCCTCTTTTTACGAGCTGCTATGGATCTCAAGTCTCTGATACGCGACATTACAGACTTTCCTAAACCAGGAATTCTGTTTCGGGATATAACGACGCTACTGCGAGATCCGGAAGGACTGCGCTACACCATTGAAACCTTAACCGAAAAGTGCGCCCAGTTGTCTCCAGAGTACGTCGTTGGGATGGAGTCGCGGGGTTTTATTATTGGGGCACCTCTGGCATACAAACTGGGAGTTGGGTTTATCCCCGTCCGGAAGCCTGGAAAGTTACCAGGTGCTGTTCACACGGTTGAGTATGAATTAGAGTACGGGATGGATCGCCTAGAGATGCATCAAGATGCTCTACATCCCGGAAGCCGTGTTTTGATTGTGGACGATCTGATCGCGACGGGTGGAACGGCAACGGCAACGGCTGAGCTGGTACAGAAAATTGGCTGCACCTTAGTAGGATTTGGATTTATCATCGAGCTAAGAGATTTAGGTGGGCGTCAACGACTTCCTGATGTGCCAATTGTGACGCTGGTTGAGTATTAGGGAGCAACTGCTCATGGCTAATTGCTAATTGCTAATGGAAAACAAGCTATTAAACAATTAGCGATTAGCAAGTTACAAAAATTTTGGCGATATGGGATTCTATATTTCATGACTTCTACTAGAAATTCTTCAGGTCAGAATGGGTTAACAGCTAGTTTAAATTGGCTCAAAAGGCTGGTCACAAGTGAAACTTTTCTCTACGTGGCAAAACGGCTATTACAGGCAATTTTGACTTTGTTTCTAGCCTCGACGCTGAGTTTTGCAATTAGTCAGATGGCTCCGGGAGATTATTTAGATACTTTGAGGCAGAATCCCAAAATTTCCCCGGAACGAATTGAGGAACTCAGGCAACAGTTTGGTTTGGATAAACCAGCGATTGAACAGTACCGACGGTGGCTGTGGCAGATTTTGCGCTATGGCAATTTTGGTACGAGTTTTGTCTATCAGCGTTCGGTGTCATCGCTGTTGTGGGAGCGTATCCAAGCGACATTGGAACTCGCGATCGCATCGGTGATTCTGACGTGGGCGATCGCGATTCCACTGGGGATCGTCGGTGCAGTTAACCAAAATCGCGCTAGCGATCGCCTCCTGCAAGTGCTGAGCTACGCCGGACAAGGGTTTCCCAGCTTCATCACGGCGCTGGTGTTGCTAATTTTCGCCCAGTACACTTCACCCCTATTTCCAGTCGGTGGCAGAACCAGCATCAATCACGCCGATTTATCCTGGTTCGGCAAAATTTTGGATATCGGTTGGCACATGATTTTACCCACCCTAGCGCTGAGTGTCACCAGTTTTGCAGGTTTGCAGCGAATTACCAGGGGAGAATTACTCGATGTTCTCCGCCAAGACTATATCCAGACAGCTCGTGCCAAGGGACTCCCCGAAGACCGGGTGATTTATGTTCATGCCCTCCGCAATGCGATTAATCCCCTCATAACGCTCTTGGGATTTGAGTTTGCCAGTTTGTTAAGTGGGGCATTTATTGCCGAATTTTTCTTCAATTGGCCGGGATTAGGACGGTTGATTTTACAGGCAGTCACTATCCAAGATATCTACTTAGTAATGGCAAGTTTGATTATGGGGGCAGTGATGCTGATTGTCGGCAATCTTATCGCCGATTTATTGCTTAAGGTAGCCGATCCGAGAATTAAGCTGGAAAATCTTAAATGAGGAAATGGCTAATGGTTTTAAACTTGTCCAATTATCAATTAGCGATTAGCCTACTACCTTTGCATTTACTATGTTTTCCCAAGTTTATTACCTAATCCGTTCGAGAGCTGATGGTCAATATCTTTTAGCTCAACCCGATAGAAGTGCTTCATCAACTGATGGCTACTTGTTGATGTTTGGCGAACATTTTGATGCCCTAAGCTATCTCAACGCCCATGCCCCAGATGTCAGCGATCGCTTCGCTGTCGAGTCTATCTCTGGAAACCAAGTAAAAGGGTTGCTGCAACGCTGGGGATTTAAGGGAATTGGGATGGTTGAAGACCCACTATTACCCAAAATTCAGTTTTTATCGCCAAGTTAAGCCAAATTATTGACTTTTATTGCCTTTTCTAAAGATTTATTGCAAGTATACCTAGGTACAGATGTCAGAAGCTCCAAAATTTGAGCAAATAAGAGAGGTCGTTCAGGCAGTTGTTTCGTCTGATCCGATCAACAAATCTTAATAGTGCTAATTTCGACAAATTAGGAGAGAGGGACTCTATGAAATCGATCCGTTTCAACCTGTCTGCTTGGGTACGTCCAGTGCGTATGGCGATCGCTGCTTGTTTTTGCGCTTTACTATTGTTCAGCTATGCAACTCCAGCCTACAGCAGCACAAAAACCCCCGCAGGATATAGCGGCACCAACAGTCGCCCCGGAGACGGAGAAGCCAATCTGACGAAGATTGAAGAGAAATCACAAAAGGCGGTTCTGAAAGACCCCTATTCGCTTAAGGAGACTCAGAAGGAAGCCCAGCAGGGTCTGAATGAAATTCAAGGATCTGCTGATGCTGAGAAGATGAGTACCAACGAAAACTCGCAAGGCGTCCAATCAGTTGAACAAAAAGTTCAGAAGGCTCTAGAAGGCATTACTGGCAAAGACTAAGGAGACAGTATTTGCTCAAGACTGAGCGCCCTAGTATCTGCTGAGTGCGGATGCAGGGTCTCATCATCAGGGCAACTCCGCAGGGGTTGTTCTTGATGTTATATAGGGCAGGCAGGAGTCTGCCTTGTTTTTTTTAGGCTGGCGATGCTGAAACGCTGGCTCGTTGGAGCGTGTAACGGCAATAAATGCCCTAGAACTGGAGTTCTCCTGTGGTTTGGGGTCTACGTTCAGTCTTCAAGGCGTGGATATGGGTAAATTTCCATGCATCCTGAACGCTGACAACAATGAATCCTAAAGCCTCTAGGTCAGTTTGGAATTGAGGGCGATCGCTAAATCTTGAAGTTGCTTCGATAATATGAAGCTGACCATCCAGTTTCAGAGTGCGGTTCGCCTCCCGCAGGTAATCGGTGAAGTTCGCTCCCATCAGTGACAGGCAGAAAATCGCTACATCAAGCCTTTGATCGTCAAGGGGAACATGAGCCATGTCGCAGGCAATAACTTCCTGATTCACAGCAACATGGTCAAAGCTGTAAACTGTATGGCGATCTGAAACCGCTTCAGCCAGCTTCGCCTGACCACAACCGAAATCACCGATAGTGTAGCCGCTACGTTGTTGGCACCAGCGAATCATCTCTTCATAAGGGATGACCGCCCAATTTTTCCTTGACTCAGTGTATAAAGTATGATAATTCGACCACTCCTCTGGATTCTCCTGTAGGCGATGGTGAGTAGTTTCGCTTCGGGTTTGGTTCCAGTGGCGGTTCATGGCGGAAAAGTCGCCGTAACGCTGCAACCGCCGCTGCACGTCTGCTGGGTCGTTATCGGGAATCGGAATTACAATCTTCGGACGGGCGATGACTTGGACGCCTGTTTCTAGCTTCTCTAGCCAAGCGATTACATCTTGATAGGCTTGGGCAGGCGATCGCAAGTATCCCTCTGGAACTACACCATCAACGGCAGCATCAGCGATGGATTTTTAAAACTCAAAGTCTAACTTTGGCGAATCATAAAATCTACCAATCTAAGTTTGAACAAAGTTGATATTAACAAGGTGACTAAATAAAAGGATAGATACTTGGCGAAACATTAATTATATTTTTAGAAAAATGCTTATTCTAAAATAGAGTAAAGTGTAGATTTTACAATTAAAAAACATTGTTGATGACGAACACCAGAAATCAAAAATGTTTTCTATAAGGACTTACAGAATCTATAAATTCACAGTCTCCTAAAATATTAGCTGTAATTAAACGAGCAACCCTACTTCTATTCCAATAAGACGTATGAGAACTTGTTAATCCTTTAGCCATAGATAATCCGGCTAAACCAAAAAATGGTTGTGAAACTTTTTTAATAAGATTGTGAGATGCAATAAACTTATCTCTAAAAAAGAGATTACAGGATGAATCAATATTTAAACTTGCAGAAAGAGGATATGCAAAAACGTCAGAAGCGTGAATTAAATTAATCCATCTTAAAGGTAGTTTTAAATATCTACTAGCAAACTTTTTTAGATTTTCAGGTGGGATACCTAACATGAAATTAAAAAGTAATATAGGCGAACCCATTGTAGTAATACTTCTAAGATAAACTTTTGGTGTACCGTTAGAAACACTTAAACCTTTTATCATATTTCTTATATAAAATGCTGGATCGTCAGCTCCATATTTATCAGAAAACAAAATATCATATAAAATTACTCCTCCTAAAGAATGAGCGATTAAATGAAGTTCTGTTTCTTGAGGATGCTTTTTTAAAAACTCAAATAATTGTAATGCAATAATTTTTCTAATCTCCATACCATTCTCTGTATTTAGGTAAGTGAACAGATCCCCAAAAAACTGATCGATAAAGAATTCACGATATTGACTATACTGAAACACATCTCCTAAATCGATCTTAGAATTATTGCAAAAATTATTTAAATCTTGCTGAACCCATTTCCAAAGTGGGGGTGTATTTTCTAAAACTCCTCCCCATTGACTACAAAAAAAATAAGGTTTAGTTTGTTTTCTTTTATCAAAATCATCTCTGATTTTCTCTATTAATTCAAAAGCATACTTATCATGTCTTGTAGCAACCCCATGAATGAAAAATGCAAGCATCTTTAACCCCTATTTTCTTCTACACATAAGCTTAAAACTTCATCTATCCATTCAGGAGTTGAGTTTTCATAATACTCAATTGCTAACTTTCCTACAGCTTGTGTAGAAACCCAATCTAAACTACCTCCAACTATTGCACCAATCACCGGAACTGCTTTGCCAAGTGTTTTCTGAACAGACTTTTCTACTGCTTTCTTTCCTCCTACTTTCCATAAAGCTTTAACCAAATGTTTTGACATTCCTTTCATAGTGTATTTAACTATTTTTTTTCCACCATGTTTAGTAATAACTTTAGCAGCATACTTTGTGCTTGCCTTTGCAGTTACTTCAATAATCGATCGTTTTACATTTCCTAAAGCTTTTAAGGCGTGTTTAGGCGCTGAATTTAATGCTTCTGCGATTACTAATTTCTTTAACTCTTCTATAGAACCATTAGACAAAACCAGAAAAATGTCTGTTTTTAAATCATTAGCCTGAGAGCTATACCCATAAACTTCAGCAATACAGCGAATTGTAAAAGCTTGAATTCTCCAAGATTTAACTATATCTATAGGAATAGTTGCGGGTAAAGTAACTAAACCTCCAAATCCAGTAACAGCACCTAATAAACCACTATTAATAGATTGTTCATGAATTATTTTTTCGGCAATCCCCCTTTTACTTAAAGTAGGATTTTCCGAACGAATTTTATTTAAGTATTTATTCATTTCTTCTGGATCAGAACTAATAATTGTATTAATTAGTGATTCGAGTGCTTCTTGCAAAACTGAAATATTCATTTTTTATATAATTACTTTAAGCTGTTGCTAAACCATAACTTTTGCAGCTTAAAAATAACTCAGTTAAAACACTAGGAATCTTCTACTTTTAAATTATCCTTTGAGTAGTTTTACTGTTTTCATGGTTTTCAAAAGCATAATTATTGATATTGAGTAAAATTACTTAGCACCTATAATCCCTTTAAAGTGCCATGAAATTTACTTTAGGTCATCTAGTACCTAAAATATTTTGAATGTGGTTTTATGGTTTTTTCTTGGGATAGCCTGAAATCCCTTATCATATGAGCCTTTCAGCCGTTTAATGGTTCAATAAAATAAATACAATTCTCGGTCTCTGTCTAGAAAGGTGACTAACTGAATTGAAGCGCCTTACAAAGTCATATAAAAGGGCATTGAAAACTTCGCTTAATTTTAGTAGTAAAGATTGTCTTACAACCAATACCTAGATTCCTACCCAAACCTAATCTTTATACCCAAAATTTCTTCTACTTAAGGGTTATTGGATTGTTACATCCTTTGACTTATCTAGGTTTCGGAAAAGCGGGTGGCGAGAATCGAACTCGCATCATCAGCTTGGAAGGCTGAGGTTTTACCACTAAACTACACCCGCAAATTGAGGTATGGTCAAACCATAACTAGATTACTATACCACAATTTTTTAGAGCTTGAGTAGGGGAGGCGTGCATTTTTTCACTGGGAGAGAGGAGAAATTCGGATAGAGACTTCCAGCAAGCTGTCAACGGCTCCACCTCCCATGTAAGCAGGTTGAAACCTCCAGCCTTGAATTAGCTCATTGACAAACTGCGAATCGTTTAAATTTCCGCTTCCTTGCAGCACTCGCTGAACTGACGGTTTACCCGTGTTATCAATCAACAATAAAACTTCCAAGACGATAGGCTCGTCGGGAGCTTGCCCAGTTAGCAGCGGATAATCAAGGTCGGGAATTTGTTTCTGCTGTTGCTGCGGTACGGCTAATTGGTTCGGCTCATCAGCACCAGCGTTACCAGAGCGGACATTGAATAAAGTTGCCACAACGCCTCTACCTTGGGCTGCGGGCGCTGTGGGTGCGGGTGGCGGTGCGCTTTGTGGCTCTCCAGCAGGCGGTGCGGGTGGAATGGGAGCTGGGGCTGGTGGAACTGGGCTTGCCTGTACGGGAGGAGCGGGCGGAGGGGTGACAGGTGCTGGTGATGGTTCGACGGGTTGGGACGATGATGGCTGCGGTTGAGATGGCGGTGCAGGTGCGGGGGTTCCTGCATCTTGGGAGGATGACCCCAAGGGACGGCCCGTTTCAGGGGGTTGCTGCGGCACCAATGGCGGGCGCGTAGCAGGTGTAGGAATGATCGGTCTGGTCGCAACCACATCAGAGTTCGGCTGCTGTCTTTGCGGGGTAGAAGGCGAGTTAGCCGAAGGGTTTTGAGCTTGAGGGAAAGGATTTAGACGGATTCTGAAAGAGCGTTGAATCCTCGGTTGAGAATTTACCGGAGGATTTTCTTGAGGCTGCGCGGGTATCGGCTGCTGTACAGGGCTTCTACCTGGAACGTTAAAATTGCGATCGCTCTCTTGTCTTTGTTGGGGAGTTGCCGCTTGTGGCTCTAACCTCTCTTCGGAATAGGGAACGGAGGTAATTAGCTCAACAGGAATGGGTTCCGTAGCCACATCGACGCTGGCAGATCCCATGATTACCCGCTGCAACATCCACATCCCCAATACATGGACAATTACAGAAATTAGAGTGTAAATACTCCACAGCGTGGATGATGTAGACCGATTCCGGGCATCGACTCGCTGCTGGGAGGCGATCGCATCTGGCTTCTCTAAGGGGGGTGGAGCCGATGCGCTAACGAGATGTAAGTGCCGAGTCGGAGGACTCTGAGCCGGATCGTTGGGGCGCTGGTTTGGTAGTGCCATTCTCAAAACTTGAAGGACTCTTATTGTTAGAAACAGTAGACGTTCACCTGAATCCGCTACGTTCCAGAAAATTTGTCAGAAAAAGAATGAACAGAGACAGCGAACTGAGAATAACCACCAAAATCAAGGCGATGTTGTCGCGTCCCGACTGAACGGCTTCGTAGATTGCCATTGGCATCGTTTGCGTGACACCGGGAATATTCCCCGCAATCATTAAAGTTGCGCCAAATTCCCCTAAAGCGCGGGCAAAACTGAGGACAATTCCCGCGAGAATGCCTTTCCAGGCTAAAGGCAACCAAACGCGCCAGAGGGTTTGCAGATTCGATTGACCCAATGTCGCAGCGGCTTGTAAGTAAACAGGGTCAACACTTTCTAAAGCTGCCTTTGTCGTTTTTACCATCAGCGGTAACGCCATAATGCTTGCCGCTAAGACTGCGCCTTGCCAAGTAAAAATGAGCGTCCAACCAGTCGCTTCGTAGAGAGGGCGTCCGATTAACCCCTGGCGTCCAAAGAGAATCAGCAGATAAAATCCCACCACCGTCGGCGGCAAAATTAGGGGCAGCGTGACAATAGCATCCACCCAGTTTCGACCGGGAAAGCGGTAACGTGCTAACAGGTAGCCCAGCAGTCCCCCTGCGATCGCGACGAAGACGGTGGAAATCAGCGCCACCCACAACGACAAGCGCAAAGCGGAGAACAGTGCTGAGGACTGAGGACTCAGCACTTTATTCAGTCCCCAGCACTTTCTTTAAGTTCAACCGCAAAGGTGAGAACAGTTTCATCGATGCCTTTGAGCTTGAGTGGGCTGCACTTGGTCATTTCCTGCTCGTCCAGGTAATCGGCAACGGCAGCAGAAACCAGGATGCAATTCGGCTCCGCTGCTTCTTGAAGGCGAGAGGCAATATTCACGCTAGGGCCGATAGCCGTGTAATCCGACCGTTGATTGCCTCCGAACATTCCCACCACGGCGGTTCCTTGGTGAATGCCGCAGCGAAACTGGACGGGTGCGCGATCGCTCGTGCCGACAATGCCTGCTTCCAACCATTTCTGATTGAGTTGCTCCAAAGAAGCGTGCATTTGCCGCGCCGCACCGATCGCCCGTCGTACCTGCTCGTTGGGTGTCAGTTCCTCTGGGGCACCAAACAACGCTAAAATTGCATCCCCCATAAACTTATCTACCGTACCACCGTTATCAAACACGGCTTTGGTCATTGCTTCCAGATATTCATTCAGCAACTCAGCCACTCGTCGCGCTCGCAAGGTATTTGCCAAACTGGTAAAACCCACGATGTCGCTAAATAAAACCGTAACCAACCTAGGTTCTGGACTCAAATCCAGCTTCAGTTCGCCTTTTGCCGCCTTCTGCACCATCGTTGGAGGTAAAAAGCGCTTCAGCACCGACTCAGTCAGGTAAGAATTCAGCTCCACCACCCGGCGCTCATTTTCCTTGAGCGCTAGCAAATTGTGGACTAACGCTAACAATTCCCGGTCGTTAAATGGCTTAGCCAGATAAGCATCGGCTCCCCTCTCGGTGCCTTCAATGCGAGTATCTTCGTCTACTTTGGCAGTGAGCAAAATAATCGGCGTTCCCTTGAGTTCTGGGTTTTCTCGGAGCATCCGAATCATATCCAAACCGGACACAAAGGGCATCATCAAATCCGTCACGATTAGATCGGGTCGCCTTTCCTTAGCGACGGCGAATCCTTCGTTGCCGTTGCGAGCCATGCAAACTTGATAGCCATCATTTAGCAAAATCCGAGACACATAAGCTCGTAAATCTGGATTGTCGTCCACCACTAAAACGGTGTGAATGACGGAGGAATTGACGCTGGAGGCGGATACTGGTTGCGACTCCGTTGGTAGTGAATTCAGAGAAGATGCTGCTTCATCCTGTCTCAAAAGTTCCCAGTCTCCAGTTTCTTCTTCCACCTCCAAATCTGCCAATTCCACAGCAGCGCGATTGGATTGGACTTCAGTTGGCACTTCCAACACCTGATCCAGCGGTAGGTGCGCGGTTCCAGTTTGCAGCCAAACGGTAAAGGTGCTGCCTTCTCGGTAAACCGACTCGACAGAAATTTGACCGCCGTGGAGTTCCACCAATTCTTTCACCAGCGCTAAACCCAAGCCACTGCCTTCATAGGAGCGGTTGACTGACCCTTCCGCTTGACGGAAGCGCTCGAACAGATGGGGGATTTGTTCCGGGCGAATGCCAATGCCAGTGTCTGAAACCTGGATTCGGACGTGATCTCCAGCGGGTTGCACTAGCACGGCTATCGTACCTCCCGCTTCGGTAAATTTCATAGCATTGGAGAGAAGGTTGTAGAGTACCTTGTCAAATCTTTCTAAATCTAAATAAACTGGCTGACAGGGTTTCATTTCGAGTGTCAGCTGCAAGCCTTTTTTCTCGCAGTAGGGGCGAAAAGCTTCGACAATGGTTTCGATAAATTCTACTAAGTTACAAGGACGGAAACTGGCTTGCATTCGACCGGCGTCGAGTCGTTGGATATCCAGCAGTTGATTGACCAGCCGCAGTAAGCGCCGGGAGTTGCGTAGGGCGATCGCAGCTTGGTCGTAGGGCATATCCTGATGCTGATTGACCGCTGACTCTAGCGGCCCTAGCATCAGAGTCAGCGGCGTGCGAAATTCGTGAGAAACGTTCTGGAAAAACTCGGTTTTCTGCCGGTCTAATTCCAGTAACCGCTCCGCCTGCTGCCGAGTTTTTTGATACAGTCGGGACTGCGTGACTGCGATCGCTGCCTGTGCTGCCACCGCCTGAGCTAATTCAACCTCTGAAGCGTGCCAGCGGCGAGGTCGGTTCGTTTGGCGCAAGGTAATGCTACCAATAATCTGACCATCGGAGAGTAACGGTACCACCAACAGCGCCCGCGCCGGACTCCGCAGAGGGAGATCGAACCCGTTCATTTCGGGGTTCCGATCCAGATCGTGGACTGCCACGGGGTTTTGTGTATTTAGCAGCTGTTGCAACACCGGATTTCCGGCAATTGGGACAACCGAGTGGGGTAATTGGGGATTCTTCGCTTGCAGCGAAGTATGATTGCCGAGATGCGGAGCTAATTGCATTTTGGTGACAAATGCTTCGCTCGTACTGGAGAAAATCGGGTCCTCGCTCACCGATGTATCCAGCACCAGGCTTTCTGCCCCGTCATACAAGCCCACGCACTGAACAAACTCATCCTCTCTCCGCCACAGCGACAGGGCACAGCCATCCACTTGCAAGGCTTGTCCCAACTGTTGCGTAATTGCTGCAAAGATGTCCTGCGGGTCAAGGCTAGAGCGGATTGCCGTTGTAATCGTATTGACAAGTGCCTCTCTTTGTGCTAGTCGAGAAACCTGTTCGTAAGCCCGCGCCTGGGAAAGAGCCAGAGCCGCTTGATCCGCCACCATCACCACCAACTGAATCTCATCATCCTGCCAGACGCGCGGCTGTCCGCACTGGTGCAGCGCCAGAACTGCCATCAATTCCAGTTGGCAATACAGCGGCACCACCAAGCTAGAGTGGATATCCGCCTGTCGCATTGCCTCTAGGCGTTGCCTAATTACAGGGGTATCGCCTGGAAGTCGCTCATCCGTTTCGACATCATTAATGACTTCTACATCGTGCGTTTCCCACACCAACTGGCTGAGAACTGAGGACTGAAGACTCAAGACTGAGTGGGGGTCTTCATTGTGCTGCCCAGTCTCGCTCTCTCCCAAAGAAGACTCAGGGAGCAAAACTGAAGACGGAGCCGTATATTCTAGTGACTCCTGACTCCCGCCTTCTTCCTCCGTCCTCTGTCCTGCCGTTCTCTGTCCTGACGATGGACTCAGTTCGGAAATGATGAGTCCTGAGGATTGCCGCTTGCCTTTTGCCTCTTGTCGCTGATAAATGAATCCTTCATCTGCCATCCCGTCTTCCTGGAAGGGACGCAAAATGCACACGCTGACCTCCAGCATATGACCCACGGTTTCCACAATCGTCTGGAGGACTTGCTGAAGGGGCGAACCGCCCCGCCGGTACTGGGCGTTGCGAATGGTATTCGTGACTGTATTGAGCAGCGATTCGCGGCGCAGCGTCCGGCATAGTTCCTCAGTCCGAACCTTCAAAACGTTGTGGGTATCCATTGCCTGCTGCACCAGCGCTTTTAGCTCAGCTGCATCCCAGGGTTTGGTGACGTACTTGAAGACCTTTCCGGCGTTGATAGCTTCCACCAAATCTTCCACATCGGTGTAACCCGTCAAAATAATCCGGATAATATCTGGGTACTGGGTGGCGGTGAGGCTGAGAAATTCTGTGCCGCTCATCAGGGGCATCCGCTGATCCGAGATGATCACGGCAACATCCCCCTCATGCGCCAGAATCTCCAGCGCCGCAGGGCCGTTATCTGCCCTGAGTACCTTATATTCTCGATGAAAAGTGCGATAGAGCAGGTCGAGGTTATCGGGTTCGTCATCGACGACCAGAATTTTGGGCTTTTTACTGGCTTGGGATTTCATGCCCCGCTCTCCTGCTGTAGTATGGTGCAGCTCATGCCTACGCCCATGCAAATGCAAAACAGTCTCCATTTCATGCACAGATTATTCCAGCGATTGAGATGGAAAAGCAGATGGGAGATAAAGATAGATGCTCCCTATCCAAGCTACTATCCGCATCCCACTGTTTCCGAATCCGGAAGCTGTGGAAATTGCCTGGTTGCACCCTAATTAATCTTAATTTTTCAGTTTCAGTACTGCTGTACCTTCTGGTGTCAATTTTCGAGAAACACCCCGGTTCTGGCTCATGCTCCCCGCTCCCCTTGCGGGGAAGCCTTGGTCCTACCCAACAGCGGTTCCTGAGAAATAGGGGTAGGGTGTAGGCAATGCTTATGGTCGTCAGACGACTGACAACGAACCTACCCAGTTCAATAACTTTTTGGGGAGAAAATGCACTTGTCACTTACTTTTTATTTAAAATACCCGCTCTTCATTTCTGACTTTAACGTTTGGGCGTGGATCTCAGTTATAACTACTGCGATCGCGCTTCCATATCCCCTGCTCCGAAATTGATCGATAACAGGCTGTTAGAGAAATACCTGGACGAGCGCTGCTGCTCCGGACAGGATAGCGATGCTGGCTCTACCGTCCGATGCCAATTTTCCCTAGGCCGATGCACTCCTTGTACAATAGTATCCTTGCTGGAACAAAAGAAGCTTTGCCTAAGGTAGGCATTCTTCCAGGCTAGGGCAACCTAGAAACTCTCCAGCCTAGCAACTTGTCAATCTTCCCAGTTAATTCATTTTGCTCCAGTACCCCGATCTTAAACCTGCAAAAATCACTGCAAAATGATCTAGGATGAAACCTGCTAGATACCCAATTTACGCTCGGCTGTGAATCCCTGCTTTCCACTCTTGCACCGCCAACCTGAAAGAGCCGCACAACCGAATGGTGCCTCTCACTTTATCGTCCGGGCAGCCCACCAAAATGATGTGACCAGCCTCACCGAGATCCTGGCAGATAGCTTTCACCCTCGGTCAGGAATTTGGGCTTTGGCCTATCCGTTATTTCGACTGGGAATTTACGAAGATTTACGCAATCGACTGCGCTTGATTCCTCCGAATTACATCTGTTTAGCCGCTGTCGCTTCGGGTAGTACCAATCAGGGGAGAGGAGAGGATTCATCCCCGTCCCCAAAAGCACAAGAACGCCAAGGAACAAATGCTGATTCCGTGGTAGGGACGGTTGAAATGGGGCTTCGTCCCTGTTCCTGGCAACCCTGGAGTTCTCAATATCCTTACATCTCGAATTTGGCTGTCCACCGCTCGTGTCGGCGACGGGGAGTCGCGCAGCAGTTACTGCTGCGCTGCGAACGAACTGCTTTGGAATGGGGATTCTGCGACCTCTACCTGCACGTGTTAGAAAATAATCATCAGGCACGGCAGCTTTATCTGAAGGCGGGATATCACCTGCACCATGGCGATCCCAGCTGGAGTGACTGGCTGCTGGGGCGTCCTCGACGGCTGTTCTTGCACAAACACTTGCCTTCTGGAAGCTAAAATAACCCTCCCCTCGCCTCCCTGAGATTCTCTAGATTTGAGGATGATTGGGTTGAAAATTGCTAGCTAGAAAAGACGTTTAATCAATTCAATCAGTCTTTAAATCAGTCAGTGACTCTTGCTTGTCGCAACTTCACATTAACTTTAAACAATTGTCACTTTTGGGGGTAGATTATTGAAGAATACCCAATACAGTGAGGTTGTGGGCGACTACTGGCTGTTGTATTTTCTACGCTCGGACAAGATGCCATAAAATAAAATTAAGAATTACCGCTTGGTGACTTATACTAATGTCAAATGTTTTGATAATGTAATTATTGTTTACATACATAATAGATGGCAAACTGAATCTCAAGCTTGCAATCCATCCAGAACTAACAGACTTGGGTTTGCCTCTGTACTTCCGGTTCGGGTGCATGCCCAAAGAAAAAATATAGCAGTAAGAGTTGACATGGATAGCGACAACCAACAGCGCTACCAGACTGTCCTATACAAAGCGGATGCCAATCAAAGCCCTACCTGTGTCGCCCGCTCTCAAGGCTCTAATGGCATGAATAATGAAAGCCCGAACCCTGACGAGGAATCGTCTGATATCCTTAATCAGCTGCATGATAAACATCTGTTGATCGTGAATAGTCGCCGTCGGAATGGCTTGATCCTCTACAAACACTACCATGCAGAGTTTGCTGGGCCAGGAGCGGCTGTGGGCGGATTGTTTGATGTGGATGCGAAATGGGTGTTGCCAGTGGGCAATTTGTCATTGGTAACTCCTGAATCCGCTCAGGAACGGCAGAATGCTTATTTGATTCGGAGACAGTGGATTCGACTCACGAAACAAATTACGGATAACCCCGTGCCGCTGCAACGAGCACAGAAGATCCTCGAACAGTTTAAGCAGTTCTTTGGCACGGAGACGCTGACGCAAGTACCTGACGATGCCTTTGCGCTGTTGGTGGGGGTGTTGCCAGATACTATCCGCAGGGCACGGGATTTGGAGGATTAATTAAAAATTAAAAACTAGGAAGTTTTTAATTTTTAATTAATCCTGCTTAGTTGATTGCTTTTAAGGCTGCCAGGAGATGCTGGCGCGATCGCTCATTTTCTTCTTCACCGCCTACCGTCAGACGAATGCCGCCGCCGGTGTGACGAACTAAGGTTCCTAACTCTTTGAGTTGCTGCGCCAATCGAGTCAGGGCTTCCTCTGTCGGGAGACGCAGGTAGATGAAGTTTGAGGCACTGGGCCAAACTTGTAAATCCTGTTGCTCTTTGAGAAAATCGAGTAACTTTTCTCGTTCGCTAAGAATTTGGGGAATGCAGCTAAGTAGCAGTTGCCGCTGGGAAAGGGCAAGTAAAGCGGCAGCTTGGGTGAAGCTGGGGAGATTGTAGGGGAGACGGACTTTTTCGAGGGCGACGATGAGTTCTGGGTGAGCGATCGCATATCCTAGTCGCAGTGCTGCCAGCCGAAACGCCTTGGAAAATGTTCTGAGTACCACCCAGTTTGGATGCTGCGACAATTCACCCACCACGGTTGTCTGGCTAAATTCAAAATAAGCTTCGTCAATGACCACCAAAATATGCTCTGGCAAACTCCGCAGCCATTCCAATTCAGCGGTAGTTAAGGCGTTGGCGGTGGGGGAGTTGGGATGAACGACAAATACCACCCGGATTGGCGGATTCTGGGTTTCCTTAATGGCTTTTTGGGCAGCGGCAAGATCCATTTCAAAATTCGCTGCCTTACGCCCGACATTCACCACAGGAATGCCTAGGGTATGAGCCAGAATCGCGTACATGGAGAAGGTGGGATCGGCGACCAAGATCGAGCCTTCGTTGCCGAGACAGGTGGCAATCAGGAGGGAACGAATGAGTTCATCGGAACCATTACCTACAGAGATATTGGCTGGGGTAATGGGGGCGTCTAAGGATTCGTTCGCGTATTGGGCGATCGCTTCTTTGAGTTGGGCATGACTGCCATCAGGATAGCGATTCGTCTCAATTAGCTGCTGATAAGTCCATGCCAATTTTTCTTTTAATTCTTTTGGTAAATCAAAAGGACATTCATTGGTATCCAGCCGATCGATTGGAATTGAACCCGTGACTGGACTTCCTGATGCGCCGCCTGGGTGGGGCATATAGGCGCGTAACTGAGATAAATCTGACCGGATGAACGAGAACATAAATTCCTGATCTAACAACTAAAAACTATTTTTGATCCACCAGCGCGATCGCCGTGACTTCTGGCGGACAAAATAGGCGTCCGGGCCAATAGGTTCCCAGCCCCCGATTCACATATAACTGGTTTTTTCCCACCTGATGCCACCCCTGCGCCCATTCCCAACGCTCTACCACTGTATTGCATTCCTTCATAAAAGGCACCCAACGCTGCATCGGTTTGGGAATGAGGTGACGGAAGTTTTGCAGCAGTTGCGGCGCTGGACCATATCCAGGAATTACTACTTGACCGCCATGAGTATGACCCGACAGTTGCAAATCCACCCGCCATTGTTGCAAAATCTCGGCAGTATCTGGGTTGTGAGATAAGACGATTCGGGGTGTGTCCCGATCGAGTTGATTCATCACTGGCGCTGGATTAAAGTCCCGCGACCAAAAATCAGCAAGTCCGACTAAGGGTAATTCTTTTCCCAATGGATAAGCAATTTCATTGCAGAGGACATGAATCCCAATGCTAGCCAGGGCGTCTTGCACCTCTTTTTTTGAATGGCGATAATAATTATCGTGGTTGCCGAGTACGGCATAGACACCAGCGCGACCTTGCAAGTGTTTTAGCCGTTGCACTAGGGCGTGAATGGGAGATGGGTCATCAGTTACGAAGTCGCCAGTCAATAAAACCAGGTCGGGTTCGAGTTGATTGCTGACTTCAATTGCCTCTGCGAGTAGTGTTTCGGATAATCGCTTGCCATCGTAGTGCAAATCAGACAGTTGCACTAGCTTTGTGCCTTGCAAAGATGCCGGTAAACCCGCGATCGCTACTGTTAAATTTTCTACGCTTAAAGATTCGGTTAATATCCAGTGCATTTTGTCAACTTTTGCTATCTGGCGATTCCAGGATAGCTCAGAGATGCTATTTGTTGCCTTGCCACCTGATTAAGGAGCGAAAGCAAAAGAATGGATTAAATCTTTTCAAGATTGCTTGACTAGGCTGGGTTATGGGCTTCTCGATTCGCTAGCGTCCTTGCAATAAATACAAAAGCGATCGCTAAATGGTTCTTTTTACAATAGTTCAGAACAAGGTCAGAACATTTATCTGTGAATTTACTGACTTTTTCGTAAAAAACGGACAAATAGTCAATGTAAATACGGTTTTATAATTAGTAAATCCATCCTATGTTTATTAGGAATAAATTTAAGTTTAGCCTATATTTAGGCACAAACGATAAATTGTATTATTTTGGTAATTTGTATAAATTTATCTAGCAAAGCTCAAAATATTTTTTCTATTAAAAGTTAATAAATGGTCAGTTATTGATATTTGGAAGAGTCCGATTTTTATGATTAAAAAGACGGAGTTTATCGAATTTCCACAATCCTACTCCAGAAAAGCCGGTATTATTGTCACCCTAATTGGATGTGTTGTTTTACTGGGCTGGATATTAGATATTACAGCCCTTAAAAGCATTTTGCCAGGGCTGGTGAGCATGAAAGCCAACACAAGCATAGCCTTTATTCTGAGTGGATTGTCTTTGTGTTTGTGGCACGACGCGGAACACAGAAGACAAAAGGCAAAAGATAACCGGAGAAAGTCTTCGTTTGACCTTTCTCAAGTGTTGGCGATCATCGTCATTTTAATCGGTTTATTGACACTAATTGAGTATGGGTTTGGATGGAATCTAGGAATTGACGAACTGCTGTTTAAAGACCCAGCAGGCACTGTTGGCACCTCTGCACCAGGGCGAATGTCTCCCAATAGTGCCCTGAGCTTTTTCATGCTTGGCTCTGCCCTTCTGCTGTTATCTAAAAGAGCGTACCGTCCGGCTCAATGCTTTAGCTTAGGCGGGTTTTTGATTGGTTTTCTGGGTCTTTTGGGCTATATCTACGGCATCACCTCGTTGTACGGCAAGAGTTATAGCAACCGCCAAGATAGTTAGGACGTAGAGTAGAGATCACCTGTTGTCCTGAAGTTATTCAAGCTGCTCATGGCAAACCCCTATAGTTATGACCTGCGTCAGAAGGTGATCCAAGCGATCGAGTTAGACGGCATGAAGAAAAGTGAAGCCGCACAGGTGTTCCAAATTAGTCGCAATACGATTGACCTATGGCTGAAGCGGCGA
>NZ_JAMPKB010000070.1:0-28194 GCF_039961925.1 Trichocoleus sp. DQ-U1
CGGTTGTCGGTTGATGTGACCCAATCGCAAAACCGTTGCCATACGTTGGCGCTTTCGCGTCTTTGTAAGGTTGTGGTCATGTTTTTATGATTGCTTTGAATTTTCTAGGTTCGAGGTAGTAATTTCTCTACCTTGTTTTCAAGATTAACTCATCTATTGAGTTTTGTAAAGCTTTTTCAACAAAAATTTTTTCGGCTTCCTGATTCAGCCTGGAGGCCATTTCATCTGGCGTCCGCCCAGAATGTGCAAATGTAGATGGGGTACGGTTTGCCCCCCATCCGAGCCGGTGTTAATGACAACGCGGTAGCCGTTGTCGAGTCCGGCTTTTTCTGCAACATTCTTAACAATCAGCAACAAGTGACCCATTAGGTCCCGATCCTGAGAATCGGCATCAGCAAGCTGGCGAATCGGCTGCTTGGGAATCACGAGAATGTGAACGGGGGCTTGGGGTTGAATATCTTTAAAGGCAAGTGCCAGGTCATCCTCATACAAAATGTCTGCGGGGATTTCGCGGCGGATTATCTTGCTGAAGATGGTTTCTGTCGTTTCACTCATGTTGCTTGGTTATTTCGGTGATTAGCTGTGCTTGCAGCCATTTTAAGCCCGGACGATAAAGCTAAGCGCGATCGCGGGAACTCTAATAAAAGATTCTGTTGGTTGGCTTCTCATAAAACTTGTTACAAACCTGGTTTCTAAATGAAAACGGGTTTGGACTACGGCAAATACCAACAGCATCATCAAACAAAAGTGGGGCGAGATTGCCATGCTGGCTAGGGTTTGGAGTGCATCTATCGTCGGTATCGATGCGGTAAAGGTGGGGGTTGAAGTCGATGTATCGGGAGGATTGCCGGGAATTGTGCTGGTGGGATTGCCAGATACAGCGGTTCAGGAGTCGAAGGAGAGGGTGAAGGCGGCACTGAAGAACGCTGGTTATGCCTTTCCGATGAAAAAAATTGTCATAAATCTGACACCTGCGGATTTACGAAAGGAAGGCCCCAGCTTTGATTTGCCCATCAGTGTGGGCATCATGGCGGCGTCTGAGCAGGTGAGTGCCCAGTTGTTAGGAGATTATTTATTCTTAGGGGAAGTTTCCCTAGATGGAAGTCTTCGTCCGGTTGCCGGGGTGCTGCCAATTGCCGCCGCTGCCCAACGAATGGGAATCGCTGGTTTAGTCGTTCCAGCAAATAATGCGCGGGAAGCCGCAGTTGTCAAAGGTCTAGCCGTCTACGGTTTCAAAAATCTGTCTCAAGTTGCTGATTTTCTCAATGAGCCAGAGCGTTATTCCCCAGTGCAGGTGGATGGTAGAGAGGAGTTAGCCAAAACCCACTTCAGCAGTGCAGACTTAAAGGATGTAAAAGGACAAAGCTTTGCCCGCCGTGCCCTAGAAATTGCGGCGGCGGGTGGACATAACTTAGTATTTGTCGGGCCACCGGGAAGTGGGAAGACGATGCTAGCGCGGCGCTTACCGGGGATATTACCGCCGTTAAGCTTTGACGAAGCCCTCGAAGTGACTCAAATCCACTCAGTTGCGGGCTTACTTAAGAATAGAGGATCGCTAGTAAGCGATCGCCCTTACCGCAGTCCTCACCACTCCGCTTCTGGCCCCTCCCTGGTTGGTGGCGGTAGTTTTCCGCGTCCGGGAGAAATATCTTTAGCGCATCGGGGCGTTTTATTTCTGGACGAACTTACAGAATTTAAGCGAGATGTGCTGGAATTCTTGCGTCAGCCGCTTGAAGATGGCTTTGTTACCATCTCTCGCACTCGCCAATCGGTCATGTTTCCGGCTCAGTTTACTTTAGTTGCTAGTACCAATCCCTGTCCGTGCGGTTACTTTGGCGATACGATTCAAGCTTGCACCTGTTCCCCTCGACAGCGAGAACAATACTGGGCAAAGCTTTCTGGCCCTTTGATGGATCGGATCGATTTGCAAGTTGCAGTGAATCGCCTCAAGCCAGAGGAAATTACGCAACAACCGACTGGGGAAGAGTCGGCACCTGTCAGGGAACGAGTAGAAACAGCACGCGATCGCGCTCATACTCGATTTAAAGGCGATTCATCAGTGCGTTGCAATGCTCAGATGCAAAGTGGTCATTTGCGGCAATGGTGTCAACTGGATGATGCTTCTCGCCACTTATTAGAAGCCGCTATTCGCAAATTGGGGTTATCAGCAAGAGCAAGCGATCGCATCTTAAAAGTATCGCGTACCATTGCCGATTTAGCTGGAGATGAAGGACTCAAAACCCACCATGTTGCCGAAGCAATTCAGTATCGCACGATAGATAGAATGCAGTGATTATAATATACTTGGGTTTTCTGCAATTTGTGATAAATCAAAAGATGAATGAATCCGGTGAAACCCATAAGAATGTGACTCTCACTGATGAAGGCTGGAATGGCGTGCAGTTCCGATATCCAGGTACTAATACTTTATTTTTGCTAAAGTAATCAATGAGTAACTTACAAACCAAATTACCACTAAATGAATGGGCGAGTGCTACTTGGGATGAGTACATACAAGCTAGTGCAGATCCGCAACTAGAAAAAGCTAAATACTATTACCACGATAGACAACTACGGATAGAGATGACTCCCCAAGGCTACGACCACTCCTACGATAACTTTTCTATTGGGTATGCCGTTGCTTTATTTGGTGGTATCAGAGCCATCCCCATCAGTGGCGTAACTAACTGTACTTTTAGAAAAACTGGAGAGGCAGAAGCTCAACCAGATTTAGCCTTTTATATTGGTGAAAACGCCGAAATTATTCCCCCTGATACAACTATTGTTGATTTAGATACTTACCCGCCACCAGATTTAGTAATTGAAATTTCTAAAACTTCTCTTTCAGATGATATAGGCAGCAAGCGAATGCTTTATGAAAGACTGGGAGTTGCTGAATATTGGGTGGTAAATGTACGTCAGGCACAATTGATTGGTTTTGCAATTGCTGATAATGGAAGTAGGCAAATTACCCAGTCTCAAGTTTTGCCGTCTTTAACTTTTACCCTACTTGAAGAAGCTTTACGGAGGGGTCGTGAAACGGGTCGCAGTCAGTTGTATGCTTGGCTAATCAACCAAATTCAGTCTCTATCGTAGTTACAAAGAGTAGCAAGAGGTACAATAAAACGGTTGTACTTTGTGGCGGACTGTGATCGAGCGTTATACGTTGCCTGAGATGGGCAACCTGTGGACTGACACTTATAAACTAAAGACTTGGCTCCAGGTTGAAATTGCAGTCTGTGAAGCCCAAGCTGAACTGGGTTATATTCCAACCCAGGCGGTAGAGGAAATTAAGGCGAAGGCTAATTTTGACCCGAAGCGGGTGCTAGAAATTGAGGCTGAAGTCCGCCACGATATGATCGCGTTCTTGACAAACGTCAATGAATATGTAGGCGACGCGGGGCGCTATATTCACCTGGGATTAACCAGTTCGGATGTGCTGGATACAGCTTTGGCGCTGCAACTGGTAGCCAGCTTGGATGTGTTGCTGGCAGGGGTGGAAGATTTGATTGCAGCAATTCGCCAGCAGGCGCAGCAGCATAAGAATACGGTGATGATTGGGCGATCGCACGGCATTCACGCGGAACCGATTACGTTTGGCTTTAAGCTGGCGGGATGGTTGGCGGAAGTATTGAGAAACCGCGATCGCCTCCAGCGTCTTCGCAAAGAAATTGCCGTTGGCAAGATTTCCGGTGCAGTCGGAACCTACGCCAATATTGAGCCGAGAGTTGAAGCGATCGCTTGCCAAAAGCTGGGACTCGAACCGGATACAGCATCGACGCAGGTAATTTCGCGCGATCGCCATGCCGATTTTGTACAAACTTTGGCTTTAGTGGCTGCCTCGATTGAGCGATTTGCCGTCGAAATTCGCAACCTGCAACGCACGGATGTCCTAGAAGTCGAAGAATTCTTCTCTAAAGGACAAAAAGGCTCCTCTGCGATGCCGCACAAGCGCAATCCGATTCGTTCGGAGCGACTAACAGGGATGGCACGAGTTGTCCGGGGTCATGCTGTTGCAGCCTTAGAAAATGTCGCCCTTTGGCACGAACGGGACATCTCTCACAGCTCCGTGGAGCGGATGATCCTGCCCGATTCCTGCACGATAACGCACTTCATGTTAGCGGAAATGACCGATTTGGTGAAAAACCTGTTGGTTTATCCCGAAAACATGGAGCGGAATATGAATTGCTACGGCGGCGTCGTCTTCAGCCAGCGAGTCATGCTCACCCTGGTAGAAAAAGGAATGAGCCGCGAGGACGCCTATGCAACGGTGCAGTCTTGCGCTCATCAAGCGTGGAATAAAACCGATGGCGATTTCCACGATTTGATTGCTAAAGACAGCCGCGTTACACAGCATCTTTCTTCAGAAGAAGTTGAGGCGTGTTTCGCTCCGCAGCATCATTTGCAGCATTTAGACGAGATTTATCAACGTTTGGGGATTTGAGGAACTGCAAAGACGCACTAGCGGAGCCATGCGCGTTAGCGCTATAGAGCGCGAAGGAAGAAAAAGAAGAGTTTTCTTCTTCTCTTTCTTCCTTCGTGTCCTTCGCGTCTTCGCGGTTTATTCCTGTTCCACCCTGTACCCCAAATCTGCTAAATGTAGTCGAGACTGCCGCCATTTCGGCTGCACTTTCACAAATAACTCCAGATAAACTTTCCCCG
Organism: Trichocoleus sp. DQ-U1; assembly: GCF_039961925.1. NCBI lineage: Bacteria > Bacillati > Cyanobacteriota > Cyanophyceae > Leptolyngbyales > Trichocoleusaceae > Trichocoleus > Trichocoleus sp. DQ-U1. The sequence continues at coordinate 4,663 of NZ_JAMPKB010000070.1, forward strand.
CAATTAACTTTTGGATTTGTTCGCGGGCAGCGCTACCAATCGCTTTGAGCATCGTTCCGCCTTTGCCAATCACAATCCCCTTTTGCGAGTCGCGTTCAACGTAGATAGTCGCGAGAAGGCGAGTAATCGTCGGCTCTTCCTCCACCATGTCAATCGTAACGGCGACTGAGTGGGGAACTTCTTCGCGGGTTAGCAGCAAAATTTGTTCTCGAATCAGTTCCCCCATGATGAAGCGTTCCGGCTGGTCGGTAACGTAATCAGGAGGATAATAGTATGGCCCTGGTTCTAGGCGATCGCTGAGTAATTGCTGCAACGCCTCAACTCCCTCTCCGGTGAGGGCAGAGAACTTCACAATAGGCCAGTTGTAGGGTTCAGCTAGCTGCCTATAACTCTCATCAATTTGTTGGGAATCTGAGGTTCGCAGGTCGATTTTGTTCATCCCCAACATCACAGGCGTTTTGGTGCGGCTCAGAATATCGACAATATAGCGATCGCCTCCTCCAGAGTCTACCGCTCCATCCACTACAAACAGCACCAAATCCACCGACTCAATCGCAATCTGGGCATTTTTCACCAACACCTCCCCTAACTGGTGGTGCGGTTTATGAATTCCTGGGGTATCGACAAAAATCATCTGTGCCTCTGGCGTCGTCACGATACCCCGGAGTCGGTTGCGTGTCGTCTGCGCCACTGGCGAAGTGATGGCAATTTTTTGCCCCACCATGTAGTTCATCAATGTAGACTTACCCACATTAGGGCGTCCAATAATCCCAATGAAGCCCGATTTATATCCTTCCGGGGCTTTCGGAATGCTGAAAATTCCTGACTCGTCTAGGATATTTCCCTCGCCTTTATTAACTGCTGCGTTTGTCGTCGTCCCATCTTCCATCATGTTTGCGTTTTTAAAAACCCCTACATCACTGATAATACATACTCTCCTTCATTCACTGCATGATTCGTCGAAATATCAAAGACTAAACCAGCGTTCTCCGCACAAACATCAATTAATTTTGGTAATTCTTCTTTATTAAAGCTAAGAATTTGATAAAGTCTTTCCCCAGCCTCGATTGAAGCACCTAGTTTGACTCTTGATTGGATCATCCCTCCGCTAGGCGCATAATATTTTTTTAGATTGCTTTTTGAAATAAAAGTTACTTTTTGGAATGCTGTTTGCGGCAAAGGAAATTCAGGAATCGATAAAATACCTTTCTGGGCTAAGTAATTTTTGATGCCTTGGACTCCTTTTTCTACTGATTCTGGATTCATTTGCATTCCCGAACCCAGTTCTAGCGTCCAAGATTCTTTATCAAAGACTATCGATTTCCCTAAAGTTTCTAGCTGATTTTCCAACGCTAACCAAGGCTTGAGGAAAGCTTCATCAAAAGCATCTCCATCATATTCATTCAGTAAAATTTCCCAATCGAGTAAAAAATACTTGGCACTTTCTTCTCTACGGTGAAAGCCATATAAGTAATCTATCGCTTGATTCGACGAACTATGAATATCGATTACATAATCAGCATCTAAACATAAAGATTGTAGCTGATAGCGATATCGTTCGTTAAAAGGCGCTCCACTTGGAGACTTGATTTTTTCTAAAAGTTTATCGAAACTATTTTTAATTCTTTTGTAGTATTCATTTTCTATAGCATCTATTTCAAAATTGATGTAAGACTTTGCAAATCCTTCTAAATCTTCACTTTCCTTTTCATAGTCCCAAAAGATGCGGTTCCAGTCTTTCCCATCAAATATATTGTATCGACCTGTAGAAAAATAATGAGTCCGCTGATTGGTACTGATGGGATTGCAGACAGGAAGTAGCCAAATTTCGCCATTGAGCTGAGTATCATTAATAGTAATCAGAAACTCGATTAGCTGGTGAATGACCGCATTGCCAACAATTTCCGCCCCGTGCAAGTTGGCTTGTAAATATGCTTTTTTCCCAGGGTTAGCACCGATAAATTTATAAACTTGAATTGAGAGGCGATCGCCTGAAGCAAGCTGCTGAATGGGAACTATAGAAATAGTAGGAATCATCGATAAAATATCTTACATTAATATGCCTTGACGAAGAGAAATCGCGGCTACACAGACGAAACCTGCCTACGCAGGTTTTGATGCTAAAGTCTACGTTAGCTTAGCGTGTGCGTAAACGCATAAAAAGACTTTGTTTGTATAGCCGCGATTACGAACATTACTAGATAATTTACAAACAAATTATGTACCTGGTAAGGTACGCAAACGCTCATCCAAATGAATGCGATCGCTTAAAGCATGAAGTAATGGCCCATGAGCGCCAAACTCCACTATACTGACCGAACCCACCGGACATCCCAAGCGAAAGCGAAAGCGTCCGACATCAATTCCCAGCAAGCTACACAGCATAATTCGGATAGTCGCTTTGTGTGCAACAATCAAAACATTGCCGTTGCTAAACCGCTGCTTGATTTCTTCAATCACTTGTAACGAACGGTGAGCGATCGCTACTGCTAATTCTCCCTCAGTCGGCGGATACCAAGCCGGATCGGCAGTCCAGCGAATATAATCATCGTGATACTCCCGGTCAACGGTTTCTATAGTTTTTCCTTCCCACTTACCATAGTTAATCTCTTTCAAACCGTCCCGCAATTCCATCTGCATCCCCACAGCTTCACACAGCGGTTTTGCAGTTGCTACGGTACGCCGCATCGGACTACAAAAAATAGCACTCCAGGGTAGGGAATGATAGGTAACAGCAAAGGCTTTTGCCATCTCTAGACCATCTGGCGTCAAATCTGGATCTATGGAACCACAGAAAACATTATCTCGACTGCGGTCTGTTTGTCCGTGGCGGAGGAAATAAAGCTTTAGACTCAAGGTGGTTTTCTCCGATTATCTGAGTTAAGGATACAGCCACCTTTGGGATAATGATGTTTTTACGCGCACCCTTATTTACCCTCCAAGAGTTTAGCGTCAACTATCAGCATCATAGGGAACCGGCTACTTGTATCAAAAATATCAGCTAATTCGCAGCTAATTCGTCCTCAGTCATGCCACTTTGAGCCAGTATCCGATTTATTGACTCACGGCTACTTGCTTCATATTCCACCTTTTTGGTTGCGATCGCGCAGTAGTCACATTCTAGGCTGGTTTTGATGTGGGTGAATTTGGGGAGAATGCGATCGCGTATAAGTGAAAGTAAACTTTGTAGCATAAAGACGTAGCGACTAGAAAGGCAACTTGCAACCCTTTTGCAATCCAGTCGGCAAAAGCCCTTCCAAAGCATACTCAGCAGCCATATCAGGATAGTAAGTTGTAATGGGCAAGCGGATTGTTTGGGTCGAACCAATATGCATTTCGCTCAGCCAGTAAACTTGAGCAGCTAAGAATCCAGGTCTGGTTTCACCACGTCGCCGTCGTACGATAATCGGACGTGGAACAAAATTAGTTCCCCCTTTTATTTCTGTTTTACCTGTGGTCATCAGAGCAACTTCAGTCTCCGAAATAGGCCATGCTAATCCTCTACGGGGATTTTCCCATTTTTTGGATTTCTCATTCCACTGCCCAGCACGAGGATATCCAGACTTTAGAATTTCCACTGCATCTAATTTCTGTATTCCCGCTTGGCTTAATTCCGGCATAAGTTCATCTAGCAAATCAAGTTCATCTGCTTGGAAATAACCATCTCGGTGAATAACTAAATGGTTAAGGGGAGTTTGATTTCTTTCTTCATAAAGGTTAATTAAATCAAAAATAATACTGCGTAAAGCTGTAATATCAAAAGTTTCCCGGTGACTCTGAAAGTTGGCAGGGAACCACCCAAGAACCTTCCCTTGCGGACTCACAATAAAGGCAGCTACACCGACAGCTACACCATCTTTGCGTCCAATATCCAAACCCAGAAAAGCTTGTGCGTCTCCAGGCATATGTTTAAGTTGCCAAGGGCAATAGCCCAATTTACCCAATATTCCTAACAACAGATTGTAACCTGTATTATCTTTAAACTTAGCTTTTAGTGTACTTTCTTCAATTGCCTGAGAAGGCAACATAGCTTTAACAAATTCTCGTTTAAATATGGAGTATGGGTCAAATTTGGGGTTTAATATACATTCTTCTTTATCCGGTACAAATATTAGTGCTAAATCATATTTTTCTAAATTACGGCATTTTCGCTGAATTTCTAAAGTTTTACCTATAGGATAAGAGTGGTATTCAAAAAATTCGTCTTGTATAAATATAAATTGAATGCGGAAACCTGCTGCAAATTTCTCAAACTCCTCGCACCATTCCATAACTTTCCAGTTCTCTGGATGAAAAACCACAATTTTTATCTGCTCTGGCTTTTCTAGTAATCTTTTTTTTCCTAGTCCTTGGGTGGGGTAGCTGCCAAAGCAGCCTCCACCAAAATCGAGATTATTTTTATGCTTTTCAGGAAAGTCTCTTTGAGGATCTGGATAATATGGAGTTATGTTAAAAGTAATTTTTTGACCAGGTATGTCTATTCCTAAAAAGTTATTAAAATGCTCAATTTCCTGGATCGCTGTTTTAAATCGCTTATCAATAGACCAAACTTGAGCATTAAATACTCTAGCCTCAACGTCATCTTTGGTAAATGTTTTTTTGAGCAAATGAGGGATGTGGGGGTAGATAACATCTTCTCCCTTTGAACCGTAGTTGACTTTGATAGCGGGAGTTGCAGGAGGAATACTGCTAATAAATTGTTCAGAGATTTCTCCTTTGCGGCGATGGTACTCCAGTAAGCTGATATTACCTAATCCGCTTTGAATATCGGAGACTGTAAATCCAGCTAATCCCACATAGCGACAGCTTTTTCCATCATAGCTGTGAACTAGCTGCTGGTCAGGAGTCAGGCTTGATAACTCACGTTCATCTAGCGTGTAACAGCTGTGATACGAGTTGCTATAGTCGATGGAAAAAAATACATATTTATCGGTATCGATACGGAGATTCCATTTGATAAATCGCTGTGTTTCAATCTCCTCTGAAATCTTTAGTGTCTCTAAAAAAGCCTCGCGCTCGTAGGCATCCACTCTGAAACCCCTATTGCGAAAGTGATCGATCGTGCCTAGATTCAGAATCTGCTCTAACTGACGGCGATATTTAGGGGCAGTTATGTCTACAGCTACAAATGACAAAATCTGAAAAGAACCATTACTCTTTAATGGATAAGGACTCAGCAGGCAAAATTCTGTTGTGTCGGCTACTATAGGTATTCTGTTTTCCTGACGCAAACACTTGGCTAGCTTTCCTAGCTCTGAAGGTAGTTGATCTGGAGCGACGATCGCTTGGTTTAAGTCCACCCGATGAGCGTAGAAAGAAAGTGCTGCGATTGGCTTTACAGATTGAAAACTAAGTTCGTGAATTGCCATTCTTTTTGCCCCTATATGTAGCGGAAATTTAATGTAATTTGGTTGAAAAAACAATATATATGTACTGCCATAATTAAGTCAATAGTATCTAGAGACTATCTAAAAATAAAAATCCCCCTTCCTAGAGAAGAGAGATACATCTATTTATTGAACTTGTTTATAACTATATTCCTGCCTCAGAAATACGCACTAAGGATTACCACTTCAAAAATGCGGCATCGCTTCCCTGCTCGCGCCTAATTTTTGAGTCGTTTTCAAACCAAGTGATAATCTGCTCAGGTGTTAAATCTTCAATAACAACACCGTACTCTTCGGCGATGTGTTTCAACACTCTTAAGGATGAGATAGTTAATCTTGTTATAAATTTTTCATGAGTTTGAAGCAGTGCTGAATCTACCTTAACCGCTTCTTCGTATGTCAAAAATTGTTCTGATGGTTGCTGTGGTTGAGTCATAAATATTTTTAGTTACTGTTCTTTAATTAAATAGCCGCAGCGATGTTCTCCGTTAATAATCCAGTGCGTCCGTTCTACTTTACAATCTTGCAGAGCAGCAGCAAACATTTCTAATTCATGTCCGCAAACGCTGGGGAAAGACGAGGCGACGTGGGAAATGGCACAGTTATGTTCTACCAATATAAATTGAGCATCGTTTTCCTCCAGAGGATACCACTCTGCCATATAACCTTCAGCTTTGCGGAGTTCGACTAATTTGGCAACGCGATCGCGCAAATTTCCCTTACCCAGCCTGACTTGATATTCCATCGCCTTGCGTTCCCAGTGCTTTCGCAACACCGTACTTGCTTGCTCATAACCGAGCGTTTCTGTCAAGGTGTCTAGGAAATCAACGGCAAACTCTCCGTAACGACTGGGGAAGCGAGGCGCTAAAAGCGCCGCTACGCTAACGCGCCCTTCTTGACTCAGCTCGTAGACGTGCTGCGGGCGTCCCATCGCCGCAGGCACCGATTGATGGACGATCAGCCCTTCTGTCTCCAAATCCTTCAGATGACGCCGAATCGCCTGCGGACTTACCTCAAAGGCGTCAGCCAGCTCCTGAGCCGTGGCTTGACCTGTTTTCAGTAAATGTTGCAAGATGTCATGTTTGGTGGAAGGCTGCTGAGTAATCGCCATCGTCTTGCGGTAAAATTCCTACTGGACTTTGACAACATCTATGTTGCTAAAGTATTTTAAAATAGAATTAAGTAAAGCAACAAGCCTGTTGTTTTACTATTGTAGTTGCAGTTTGACTGGGCGATCTACTCCGGACGCCCATGCCCTGAGCCTGCCATCCTGAGAGATTTGTCCGACACAAACACGCGAGAACACTTTTATCTATGACTGCTAGCGTTAAAACCTTAGTCAATCAGCCCTATAAATACGGCTTTGTCACTGACATTGAAACAGATAGCATTCCTCGCGGACTTAGTGAGGACGTTGTTCGCCTGATCTCCGCCAAGAAAGAAGAACCGGAGTTCATGCTAGAGTTTCGCCTCAAAGCCTATCGGCAATGGTTGAAAATGACCGAACCAACTTGGCCTCATGTCAAGTATCCGGCGATTGACTACCAGGACATCATCTACTACTCCGCGCCGAAGCAAAAGCCCAAAAAGCTGGGTAGCCTAGATGAAGTCGATCCAACTTTGTTAGAAGCCTACGAGAAGCTAGGGATTTCGCTTTCAGAGCAAAAGCGGTTGTCTAACGTTGCCGTAGATGCCATCTTTGATAGTGTTTCAGTTGCCACAACATTTAAAGAGAAGCTAGCCAAAGACGGCGTGATCTTCTGTTCCATCTCCGAAGCTTTGCGGGAACACCCCGAACTGGTGCAGAAGTACCTCGGCAGCGTTGTGCCAGTAGCCGATAATTACTTCGCCGCCCTCAACTCAGCCGTATTCAGCGATGGTTCCTTCGTCTACATCCCCAAAGGCACCAAATGCCCGATGGAACTCTCCACCTACTTCCGTATCAACAGCGGAGATACGGGGCAGTTCGAGCGCACGCTAATTATTGCCGAAGAAGGCAGCTCTGTGTCATATCTGGAAGGCTGCACAGCACCCATGTTTGACACCAACCAGCTGCACGCGGCTGTGGTGGAACTTGTTGCCCTGGACAACGCTGAAATTAAATACTCCACGGTACAAAACTGGTACCCCGGAGACGAAAACGGCAAAGGCGGTATTTACAACTTTGTCACCAAGCGCGGGCTGTGTCAGGGAGTCAATTCTAAGATTTCTTGGACGCAGGTAGAAACGGGTTCCGCGATTACCTGGAAATACCCAAGCTGCGTGTTAGTTGGCGATAATTCTGTGGGTGAATTTTACTCCGTTGCGCTGACGAATCATATGCAGCAAGCCGACACCGGAACCAAAATGGTGCATATCGGCAAAAACACTCGCAGCACGATTATTTCCAAGGGAATTTCGGCGGGTAAGTCGGCAAATAGCTATCGCGGTTTGGTGAAAATTGGCCCTAAGGCAAAGGGTGCGAGAAATTATTCTCAGTGTGACTCAATGCTGATTGGCGATAATGCCCAAGCGAATACTTTCCCTTATATCCAGGTGCAAAATAACACCGGAAAAGTGGAACATGAAGCTTCTACCTCGAAAATTGGGGAAGAACAGCTATTCTTTTTCTCGCAGCGGGGCATTTCGGCAGAAGATGCTATTTCGATGATGATTAGCGGCTTCTGTAAGGATGTGTTTAATCAACTGCCGATGGAATTTGCTGTTGAAGCTGATAGGTTGTTGAGCCTGAAATTAGAAGGCAGTGTGGGATAAATGAAACTACAGATAAACACAGATAAACGACGATAAATTTTCCGTGTTATCTGTGTTTATCTACGGTTGAATTTCTTTACTCAAAAAGGTAAGGCGGGCATTGCCTACTTTTAGGCTGACATAGAATAATAACCGCGAAGACGCTAAGGGCACAAAGGAAGAAGAGAGGAAAGATGATTATTGAAAATAGTGAGGTGATCCTATCAGTTCGGGATCTCACGGCAAATGTTGATGAAACTCCGATTCTTAAGGGTTTGAATCTGGAAGTAAAGGCGGGAGAAATCCATGCCATTATGGGGCCAAATGGTTCTGGCAAAAGCACCTTTTCTAAGGTTTTGGCTGGACATCCGGCGTATGAGGTGACGGGCGGCGAGGTGATTTTCCGGGGGCAAAATCTTCTGGAAATGGAAGCAGAAGAACGTGCCAGGGCTGGGATATTTTTGGCTTTTCAATATCCTTTGGAAATTCCTGGCGTTAGTAATGTGGATTTCCTCAGAGTTGCCTATAATTCCCGTCGCAAGGCTGAGGGGTTAGAGGAATTGGATGCTTTTGATTTTGATGAGTTGGTGCATGAAAAGCTGGATGTGGTAAAGATGAATCCTGCTTTTCTTAGCCGCAGTGTGAACGAAGGTTTTTCTGGTGGTGAGAAGAAGCGGAACGAGATTCTGCAAATGGCACTGCTAGAACCAAAGTTAGCAATTTTGGATGAAACGGATTCAGGGCTAGATATTGATGCGCTAAAGATTGTGGCGGATGGTGTGAATCAGCTGGCAAATGCAGAAAATGCGATGCTAGTGATTACTCACTATCAGCGATTACTTAATTACATCGTGCCAGATTTCGTTCACGTCATGGAAGCCGGACGAATTATTACCAGTAGTGGTAAAGAATTGGCGCTGGAATTGGAATCTCGCGGTTATGAGTGGGTAAGGGAAGAAGAAGCAGCTGAGGTGGGTGCAAAATGACAATTCAAGTAACTTCTATTCCCAATCCAGAAGAAGTTGGGTTAAAGTCTGCTGCGGCTAATCGAGATGCCAAGCTGGTTGAGTTGTTAAACTTGTCTCGCAGTCAAGAATTACAGGTACTCGATCCAGAGATGGTTGGCTGGTTGCAAGAATTACGCGATCGCGCTGCTTCCTGGCTACCTCATCTCAAGTTTCCCACTACCCGCGATGAAGAGTGGCGTGTCACAGACATTTCGCCTCTCTTGAAGTTGTCTTTCCAAGCTGCGAAATCTGCGGATGTACCCCGGTCAGCAATTGAAGGATTAACTTTAGCAGAAGCAGCCGAAAGTCGTCTAGTTTTCGTTAACGGTGTTTATGCACCCGCGCTGTCATCTGTTGCTAATTTGCCAGATGGGATATTTGCCGGAAATTTAGCCCAACTGCCAATAACTTATCGCACTCGGATCGATAATTATTTCGCCCAACAAAAGGGTTTTGATGAGGTATTCACCTCTTTAAATACCGCAGGATTAACTGATGCTGCTGTAGTGTGGGTGGCGAAGAATGTGGTAGTAGAAACACCGATTCATCTGCTGTTTCTATCTACTTTTAGCGATCGCCCTACTATTACTCAGCCACGCTGTTTAGTCGTCGCTGAACCTAACTCTCAAGTAACTCTGATTGAAGATTATCTGCCAGTCGGCGACTGGTGTGCGGATGAAACTCATCCGTATTTAATCAATACGGTTACAGAGATTTGGGTAGAAGAAAATGCTGAAGTTCGCCACAACCGGATTCAACGAGATAGTGGCGCAGCGTTTCATATTGGCAAGAGTGCGATCGCGCAATCTCGTAACAGCCGCTACACTTGCAATGCAGTGAGTTTGGGTGGCAAAATATCCCGCCACAACTTAGAAATTTATCAGTTGGGCGAACAAACTGAAACTACCCTCAATGGTTTAACCATGATCTCTGGGGAACAGATTGGCGATACTCACAGCGCGATTATTCTCAACCATCCCCACAGCACAACTCGTCAATTACAAAAGTGTATTGTGGCTGACAAGGCTCATTCCATCTTTAACGGTAAAGTCTTAGTTGCTAAAGCAGCACAATTGACGGATGCGGGACAATTAAATCGTAACTTGCTGTTGTCACCTAAAGCGAGAGTCGATACCAAGCCCCAACTAGAAATCATTGCCGATAACGTGAAATGTACTCACGGTGCCACGGTAAGTCAGTTGGATGATGAGGAAGTCTTTTACCTGCAAAGTCGTGGTTTAGACAAGGTGAGTGCTAACAACTTGTTAGTTGACGCTTTTGCGATAGAAATTATCAACCAGATTCCTATCGCTTCTCTGCAAACAAGTCTCTCTCGATGTGTTGCTTGTAGAACAGTCGAATAGTGTGGAATCGGTAAGAGGTAATGGGTAATGGAATTTTGAAGAAATAACTTTTACCAGTTACCAATTACCAATCATCAATTACCAACTACCAATTACCAATGACTCTCACCAAAGACAGAACACTAGCCGATAAAGTCCGTGCAGATTTCCCAATTCTGCACCAAGAAGTCAACGGCAAACCCCTAGTTTATCTAGACAATGCCGCCACATCCCAAAAACCTCTGGCGGTGTTAAACGCCATTCGGGATTACTATGAGCAGTACAATTCAAACGTACATCGGGGCGTTCACACCCTCAGCGCCAAAGCCACAGATGCCTACGAAGGTGCTAGAGACAAAGTTGCTGCTTTTGTAAATGCTGCCTCGCGTCAAGAAATTATCTACACCCGCAACGCCAGCGAAGCGATTAACTTAATCGCTTACAGTTGGGGAATGAACAATTTGCAGCGAGGGGATGAAATCATCCTCTCCGTAATGGAACACCACAGCAATCTAATTCCTTGGCAGTTCGTGGCGCAAAGAACGGGCGCGGTGCTGAAATTTGTAGAACTAACGCCAGACGGAATTTTTGATTTAGAACACTTCAAATCTCTAATTTCCGACAAAACCAAACTGGTTAGCACTGTTTATGTCTCTAACACATTGGGATGTATTAACCCAGTTAAATCGATAACCGAAATTGCTCACAAATACGGTGCCAAAGTCTTAATTGACGCTTGCCAAGCTGCACCTCACATGGTGTTAGACGTGCAAGCCGTAGACTGCGATTGGCTAGTCGCCTCCGGTCACAAAATGTGCGCTCCGACTGGGATTGGCTTCCTCTACGGTAAGCTAGATTTGCTGCGTTCCATGCCTCCCTTTTTAGGCGGTGGGGAGATGATTGCAGATGTATTTCTCGACCATGCTACTTATGCAGATTTGCCGCATAAGTTTGAAGCCGGAACGCCCTCAATTGGGGAAGCGATCGCGCTCGGTGCAGCGGTAGATTACCTCAGTGGTATTGGTATGCACAACATCCATACCTACGAAGCCGAATTAACAGCTTATCTCTTCCAACAGTTGCAGCAAATCCCAGAAATCAAAACTTATGGGCCACAACCCACCAGCACTGGAGAAGGTAGAGCTGCACTCGCTGCATTCACGGCTGGAGATGTCCACCCTCACGACTTATCCACCATTTTAGATCAAGCTGGCATCGCCATCCGTGCCGGACACCACTGCACCCAACCCTTACACCGTTACTTAAAAGTGCAATCTACTGCACGGGCGAGTTTGTATTTCTACAACACCCGCGAAGAGATTGATCTTTTCATCGCCTCTTTGAAAGAAGCTGTCGAGTTTTTTGGCAGTATCTTCGGCTAAGTCAACTTAAGCCTTGGCGAATGGAATTCGCGGCTACACAAACGAAGTCCGCCTGCGCGGACTTAAAGAAACACAAGGTTTTGAAACCTGCGTAGGCAGGTTTTGTCTGTGTAGCTGCGGTTTCAACCGCCTCTTTAAGTGTAATGCCCACCTTATCCACTATTAATAATTGGGCGAATTTAGTGATGATTATCACCTCAACTCCAGCCGAACAAAGAACCTTACTACCCAACATTAGCTGGGAAACTTTAGAAGCCTTGCTGATAGAAACAGGTGAGGATAGAGGCTGGCGGTTTGCTTATGACGGAAGCACTCTAGAACTTATGACCCCGCTTTTTGAACATGAAAACCCCAAAATACAATTTGACCGCTTAATCTTCGCCTTAGCTGAAGAATTACAAATAGAAATTAAAAGCGCTGGTTCTACTACTTTGAAGAGAAAAATAGCCAATCGAGGCATAGAACCAGATAATTGTTACTATATCCAAAACGAACCAGCCGTAAGAGGTAAGCAAAAACTGGATTTAGAAACAGATCTGCCGCCAGATTTAGCAATTGAAATCGATATTACCAGCAGTTCTGTTAACAAGTTTGAGATTTACTCAGCGCTGGGTGTCACTGAACTCTGGAGATACAACGGACGAGATTTAAAATTCTATCAGCTAACAGAAGGAAAATATATCGAGTGCGAATACAGCATTGCCTTTCCCATCGTATCGGTAACTGAAATCAGTAATTTTATCGAGCAAAGTAAAACTATGGGAGAAATTGCCTTATTGAAGTCATTTCGCGCTTGGGTGAGGCAGAAAATATCTTAGTGGAGTAGCAGCAAATACTATACTTAATTATTCCCAATTTATAGCTAGATAGCCTCTATATTCTGCTTTTTATGAGAAATTATATATTCAAAAATATCTTTCATAGTGTAATTAGGATAACCACTTAAACCTGTATAATTATATATATATTCATCAGTAATTTCTATATCGAACTCCTCTTCTATAGCTAATATAAGTTCTTTGCCATCAAGCTCATCAGCTCTAAGATCGTGAGCAAAATTTGTATTTAAAGTAATTTTATCAGTTTCTATCTCAAGCTGTGTTGAAACTATAATTTTGAGTCTTATAAAAATAGTTATATTAGACAAAAAATGAGGATGATACTGAAGAGCATAAATTTGCTTAATATTAGATTGGCTAATAATGTTAAGTCGTGAGAAAGTTTTTTGAATTTCCTCTTCTATTTCTTCCCTTTTTTTTATGATATAATTCATACGAGCTTTAATTTTATCTTTTTATTTTGCTTCTTCATGGAATCTATACTGGCTCAATTCATTACTTTTCTGTGTTAACCTATTTTTATTGTTTTCTAAATTTTCAATTTCTTTTTCCAACTGGTTAATCTGAAACTTTAATTGATTAATTTCTTTATCCAACTGGCTAACATGAGACTTTAATTGACTAATTTCTTTATCTATTTTTTTAGTAACATCATTTAAAGATTCATTAGACTTATTTAGTTCTATAGTTAATTGCTCATATTTCTTGCTTGATACATCGACAAATAATTCAAAAGCTGATTCTAGTAACGCTCCTTTTTCGGTTTCGATGATTTTGATTAATAAATCTTTCCCTAGCTGACCGTATTGCAATATTTCAGGAAGCGCAGCAATTCTGACATCCTCAGACTGACTATAAAGTCTTGACATCACTGCCGGAAAATTTTCTACAGGAGGTTGGTTTGAGCGAACAGTCATAATTTTTTAGGGAAAAATCGTCTACATTCTATATTGTATGTGTCACTCATCAAGATATTGCTACACAGCAAATAGACACCGCTAGAATAGTAGCGATCTCATTCTCCAACCACAACATAAGTTAAGCGCGATCGCATTCTCGAACTCACCACAACACAAGTTAAGCGCGATCGCTACTTAGTTTCAGACTAGGGGGTGATTACAGCTTCCTCCTAACTTGACACAATCGCTACAAAGGGCTAGCAGGTCTGGTGGAGCGAAGGGAAGGGGAATGGTTATTAAATCTTGGATGGTGATTGGGGGCGTGACTCTTTTAGTAGCGATGGGGAGTAACATCATTACGCCAAATGATGTTAAGTGGTTCAAACGCCTGCAACGACCAAGGTGGTTAACATTTGAGCCATTAATTCCACTCATCTGGACAGTCGTTTTTATTTGCGGTGCTTGGTCAGCTTATATCGTCTGGGAACGCACCAAAAATTGGGGACTAATGGCGTTCTATCTTTTAGTAGAAATTGCAATTGTCGCCTACAACCCAATGATGTTGAGGTTACGCAGTCTCAAAGTTGGCACGATTATTGGCGCAATTGGTTCCGTTTTAGGTCTAATTCTGGCACTAACAGTCTTACCAATTTCCGGCTGGGCGTCTCTGTTGCTAGTTCCCTATGTGTTGTGGAGTCCGGTTGGAACTTTTACCACCTGGAAAATGATGCAGCTTAATCCTGACGATGCTTAGAGACGCGGACGACCCCTCCTGACCGCTTCTTACTAGGTTGAGAGGAGTGGTTACCAGCGCAAGGGTTTAACTTCTATCGAAGCGAGGACGCCCTGGGGTTAAGGCGGCATAAAGCTTACTTGGAAACATTTAATCCTTCCTTCTTGCTTGTCTTCCCTCACTAGCGGGGAATAGAGGAAGGTACGGGGAGGGAGAAATGCGACTTTCCCCGTTAACGAGGGATTTAAGGTGAAAGCAGCACTTGTTCGTAACGAGATCCGGCGCTTTCCCAGGTGTACTCTGTTTCGATGAGCGATCGCGCATTTTTCGATAACTGCTCTCTGAGATCCGCATCTTCAAACAACTTAGCGATCGCATCCACATACTCTTCCACCCGATTAGCGCGTAACGCGCGTAACGGCACGCTTTCCCCGTCAACCGCTAATCCTTCCAAACCGCGATCGCTCCCCACTACGGGCACCCCAGCTGCCATTGCCTCCAACGTTTTATTTTTGATCCCAAATCCTGTCCGCATCGGCACCACGCAGACGCAAGACTTGTGCAAATACTCTGCCATTGAAGGTACACGCCCCGTAACCGTAATCCCAGGACGCTTCCCTAAATCTACAACTTCCGTTCCAGGACGAGCGCCCACCAATTCCAGCGTCGCATCCGGATATCGCTTCTGAACCTCCGGGAACACCTCCAAGCTAAAAAAGCGCACCGCATCAATATTCGGCGTGTTATCCATCGCCCCAATAAAAATTAATCGGTGTCCTCCCGGATCGGCAGAACGCATGGGAAACTGAGTAAAATCTACCCCATTCGGAATCACTTGAATGTGGGCGTTGGGATTAAATTCCTGAATTTGTTGCTTATCTTCCTCCGTCGTCACCACAATTGCCGAAAATTTAGAACAGTAGCGCTGCTCATAGCGGCGCAACAGCGGCAAATTCAGCTTGTCTCGCAATGGCTTCTCAGATGTCCCCGTTTCCAGCTGGTTCTTGCACGTCCCGTAGACAGAACTATGAATATTTACCAGCGTCCGCAGCGCTGAGGTTTTCCCATCCTTGCGCCGCCACTCAGGACGCACATAGATTTCATTCACGCAATGTTCGCAAGTAATCGCCTCAAACTTGCCAGCAGCAACTGCTTCATCCACCCATTTCTGAATCTCTGGCGAGTAGAGAGACAGCACGCTGGGGGGTGTTCCCTCCTGCAAAAACGTACTGAAGCGCCGCAGTTTCCCCAACACGCCTCCTTGAGAACTTTCCTGTGGGCGCGGAAAAACCACCAACTCGTCCACCCACTCTTGCAGTCCTTTTATTTCTTCGTCCGTAACATCTCCACTGCGCTGCGTAATTAGAGTAATCGCATGGCTAGACTTGAGATACTTGAGTAAATTAAACGTCCTTACTTGCGTTCCCCCCCGTGTTGGCGGATAGGGAAAGGTGGAAGAGAGCATTAAAATCTTCATCGTAGACTGAGCGTTTGGTTAGATTTTACGGAGAGGGATAATATCGATACTATAGACTTTCGCCTCATACTAGACTTGCCAGAGCGTGTCTCTACTGCGTAAAAATAATCAGTAACAACTTCAGCTTATGCCCAAAGTTAGCATTTCCATCCCTACCTACAATCGAGCTAATTTGTTGCCTTATGCAGTAAATAGCGTACTGGCTCAAACTTATACAGATTTTGAACTAATCATCTGTGACGATGGTTCTACTGATGACACCCCAGCAGTAGTGAGTCAATGGAACGATCCGAGAATTCGCTATATCCGGCACCCGGTTAATATTAAGCGCAGCCGAAATATGCGTTCTGGTTTTGATGCCGCTGGTGGAACTTATTTTATTAAATTTGACGATGATGATGCATTAACGCCTGAATTTTTAGAAAAAACGGTAGCTGTTTTAGACGCTAATCCAACCATAGATTTTGTTTGTACAAACCACTGGATTATAGATGCCAGAGGGGAAAGAAATGAATCAGCTACTTTAGAAAATTCTGCTAAGTGGGGGAAGGACAAACTCAACGAGGGAATGATTCCGGATTTAATTACGGAAACTTTCCAAAAACAAAGCTTACAGGTTGGTTCTACGCTCTTTCGGATGGAGTGTTTGAAAGAAGTTGATTATATGCGCCCGGAAGCAGATGGTTGTGAGGATTTTGATTTACTGGTGAGGTTAGCGATCGCAGGCAAGAATGGATACTTCCTACCAGAATTCCTCATGGAATATCGAATGCACGGGGGGCAAACCAGCCTAAAACAAAATATTCACTTTTTGAAAGCAAAATCCTTCTGCCTAAATAGTTACAAATTCCCGGAGCAGCAATTAGAAAAAGCCCGATTAAATAAACTTGCCGGAACCCGGAAAGCGCTGGGTTTAAGACTGATTGAAAATGGCGAAACTTTAGAAGGACGCAAACTTTTGCAAGAATCTAGTCAAATTTTGGGAAGTTCGCGTCAAGCAACGTTTGGGATCGTGCTGTCTTATTTGCCTACCAGCTTGCGGCAATTCGCTCTTCAAACTTTTCGTAAAATTCGCCCCAAAGATTACGCTGAGCAAGTTCGAGAAGCGGCTAATTGATGAGGAAGTTAATTGGAGCGATCGCTATTAGCAGTTAACTGGCGAGGCGCTGCGTTTAATGCGTTGCGCCAAGTGAAATAATGAGGTTATTAGTTACTTTTGGCTGACATCAGCTTTTTCAAGAGCTGCAATAATGTCATCTTTTTTAATCTTTGAAGGTATCTTTATATTTCGTTCTATCACGATCGCTTTTAGCTCCGGAACTGTCTTTCCAGCGTAACCCGATTTTTTAGACGGAGTCTTATCAGGTTTCTTGGTTCCTCCTTTTTCTGGCTTGTTCAGGATTGGTTCAATTTTTTTAACAAATTCATTAATATGTTCGCTGAGCCTGTTGCTAATAAGTTGAATTTTTCTATCTATCAAACTCTCAATTTCAGGCAATATACTTTCAAGTTGTATTACTTCATTTGATGACTCAACCCTATTTAAAGGCTGTGTGTCAGCAACTGGTGACTCATTATTAAAATCTCGATTTCTCAGGACTTTAACCTGATCCATGAGAACTCCCTCATTTTCTGATTCAATAATGAAAGCTCCAATCATTTCTCCTTTACGAGGATCTATCTCACGAGCCTTAACAGCGGCGTAGTATTCAAAATGTCCATTAACTACCTCATAGGATTCTAGGCTAGTTCTGCGAATAACTGGGGGATTAATAATACCTTCAGCTTTTAAAATTAACTCAGCAGTCTGATTTAACTCATCCTCTGAGAATTCTGAACGGGGAACATTAGAGTTAATTTTTTTTACTCCTACGAGCGAAGTAGATAATTTCATGCAGTTAGTCCTATTTCTCGCAAAACTTCTTCTGCTAGTAAATTAAATTCCTGAGCGGAGGTAGAATCTGGCTTGAAATCAAGCACCGAGATTGGATCTGGTATTTCCATGTTACCTACAATCTGAACTTTTTCGGTACACTTTGCCAGCTCCTCTCTTTCATAAATAACGCTTTCCATTACTTTCAAATCGTAGCGTTTGGGAATTACCTCTAAGCGCCGTGGTAAAGTATATTGAACAAATCTTGAATTCGTAGATATTTTACTAGGAAGAACACCTAATATTTCAATAGCTGGTTTATTGAGAAATTTTCTGAACTCATTATTTGTTTTAACAAAATCCTTGACGTTTACTAACCCTTGATTAGCAAAGGGTTTTAGATCGGAAGGAATAATTAGATAGTCAGCGGTGATTAGAGCAATTCTGGCATAAAGGTTTAAAGATGGTGGCGTATCAATAATTACAACATCGTATTGAGCCTCTACTGCTTTTAGTTTTTGCAGGAGCATTAATTTACTAGAATCTTGTTGGTTTAGCTCAATTTCGTATTGCATTAAACTGATGTGGGAAGGCAACACATCAATTTCAGGGTTACTATACTGAGATTTCTTAGCAACTTCGTTTATAGGGTAAAACTCTTCTGACCTCAATAGATGACGAACATTGCAATCTTTTAGCTCATCTAGTTCTTCATCATCAAATTTTGCTAAACCTGCGGCAAAGGTAGTGTTAGCTTGACTATCTAAGTCAACAATCAGGACTTTTTTGCCTTTCTTTCTGATAGCAGCGGCTAGGTTAACAACGGTTGTTGTTTTGCCTACGCCGCCTTTGTTGTGGTAAACCGCAATTGTTTTCACAGTATGTTGCCTTTTTTGCTGAATAATTGGTGTGGATCTGAGTTGAGAATTAATTAATTCAGGTTGTAATGTTTTTTCCTCTACCAAAGGTTCATTTTGAGCGTTTTCAAGATTAATTTTGATATTGGTTGGATCTTCAGTAGTTTTTTCATTTAAGTTATTTCTACCAATAATAGTTTTTATATTGTCTATTTTAGAGCTAATCTCTCTGCCGGAACAGTGAAATACTAGCTGAATATTATCCTGATTTTTTTTATAAATTCTGAGTTCCTTGCCATTTGTTAACAATCCATATTCTACATTCAAACTCATTAAGTAGCGCTTGAGTCTGCCAGTATGTCTATTTAAGTTTTGATTGGGATGCTTTGCTTCCATTACAACGCTTAATGGCGAGTTGTCATCCAACACAAATGGGATGACTTGCGCTGCAAATGCCAAAAAGTCTAATCGAATACTGCCAACGGCAATCTCTTGATGCCAAGTTTCTGGAGTATATCCTAGCTGTGGCAGCAGATATTGAACGATGAGTTTACTTTCTACTTCACTCTCATTTCGGCAAAGCTCAGGGTTGAAGTTCAATTGTGTTCTTCCTCTCCACGGCACTCATTGAAACCTTAAACCTACCTGATTGTCCTCAGAGTGAGGTTTTTCGTATTAGGGTATTGACCGCTTCTTAAAGACATGGGTCAAGTTCCTTTTAAAGTTTAGCTTCTGCTCAACTGGCAGTGGCAAAAGTGAGTTGGATGCGATCGCTCTTTATGTATGCCGCTATCCGAAGAAACGATCGCATCCTTGCACTAAACAACAAATTAACCCCGTTTCAATAGCCCAGAGAAGCTATTCTTCAGCTTATCGATCGTTGCTTGAATCGCGTTCGGGACAGATGGCTGAGGAGGAACGGCAACTTGGATTGGCTCATCTGCATATTCAGAACCCTTGAGGCGATAGCCATATTCCAAATTGTTCTGGTTCTTGCGGAGGACGGGAAATAGACGGAAGGCTCCTTGGCGTAAGTCTTCTTGGGTGTCGAAGATGGCTTGATTAATCTTACTGGTGCGATTCACCGCTAGGGAACCGACTGGAAACCAGTTTTTTTTACCTTGGATGCGAATGTAAATATTGAATTCTGGTACTCCGTCCCCCTTCATCTTGTCGTACTGCTTGGATGCTTCCGCGCGTTTGGTGGAGCTTTTGGGAGTTTTTTTGGTTTTTTGAACTTTGCCAAATCCACTATTAGTTGTCATAGATATTGATTGGTGTTTTGCTTTATTTATAAAAGTTTACATAATTTTCAGAAATCTGGGATAGTTGATTTCAGCGCAAGTTCTGGGCAAACGCTGTAGGGTAAGAGAAGCGATCGCACGTGCCATCGCTATTCTGGAGAGATTCCGCTTTGATAGGCGATATCCGTGGCGCACGGAACACCGCGATCCCAAATCGTCGCAACTCTCATATCGCGCTATTGCCTTACGACGGCGAATCCAAGATTATTATTAAGGCTGTAACAGTTGACCAGGGATTGAGTGACTGCGATTCGCTTTGTATTTAGCGGGGCGTAGGCTTGAGAGGAGCTAACAAATGGGATATGTAATTGCAACGGTAAACATGAAAGGCGGCGTCGGTAAGACGACTCTCAGTGTCAACTTGGCGACTTGTTTAGCCAAACATCATGGGAAACGGGTTCTAGTCGTCGATTTAGACACGCAAATCAGTGCTACGCTCAGCCTGATGTCCCCACAGGACTTCGGAAAGAGCCGGAAAGAGAAACGCACGTTGAGACAGCTGGTTTATAAAGCAGTTAAACCCGATCTTCCAACTAATCTTTCAATCCAAGATATTATTCAGCCTTACGTTTGCACAGTTAAAGGGCTGGATTTATTGCCGGGGGATATCGATCTCTACGATGAATTTTTAGTGTCTGAGATGCTCCATGAAAGAGCGCTAAGGGATGGAAATAGTAACTTCATTCAAGTTTGGAATGAGTTTGAAAAGCAATTAGTCAGAGGGATTTTACAGCCGATAATTAAAGATTACGACTTCATTATTCTGGACTGCGCTCCTGGCTACAATCTTTTGACTCGTAGTGGGATTGTCGCTAGTAATTTCTACTTGCTGCCAGCTAGACCAGAACCTTTATCCGTTGTAGGAATTCAACTGCTAGAAAGACGGATTAATAAGCTCAAAGAAAGTCATAATTTGGATGGCTTACTCAATCTCCGCCTGATGGGAATTGTCTTTATTATGTCAGGGAACATTCTGAGTGGAAGATATTACCAGCAAGTGATGCAGCGAGTTACTGAAGATTTTACCCCGGCTCAAATTTTCAAAACCCGCATTCCAATGGATGTAAATGTCTCTAAAGCAGTTGATAGTTTTACCCCGGTGAGTCTTAACAACCCCAATTCATCTGGCTCTAAAGCATTCCTTAAGTTAACGCAAGAGTTTTTACAGAAGTTACAAGTTTCTGGTGGTATCTACCAGGCTCCAGAAGCCAAGGTGAACTTAGCCAACCTCGATTGAAGATTCGTAATGAGCGGTTAACGGTGGATTGATTAACCTCCAATTTTTTTGGGTAGGGGCTTTTTCTGTGCCATGCCCCTACTTAATCCACGTTCCGAAGGTTCCTATCGCCCTAGGATTCTCTGCTACGGACTTGTATGGGTTTCGTGGATGCGACGCTCGTATCCTTCATACCCGCGATTCCCACTTAACTTTGTTTCATAATCTGAATAGTAGCTCTCTCCAACAACATGAATTTTGGTTTCATTTACTGGTGCTTCTGGAGATGCCTGCTAAAGTAAAAATATGAAGCTAAAAAGCTTCCCTGACAGATTCTACAGCGCGGTTCACATACGACTTGAGAGGTAAAAACGCTGTTTCATTTAACATCTGTCTCATCCAACAACAGCAGCACTCATCCAGAAGGCTGATATTTCCTAAGCTAGTGACTAGGGAGCGATGCAACTAAACTTTGTAAGTTAGTTCAACTCCACGTCGAATTGCCCATAAGAGGAAATCACTTAGCGAGTCTGGTTGGAGTGCTGTTGTTGTTTTAAAGATTTAAATTTAATGAATCCAGCATTTCCAAACAAGGAAGCAATTCAAAAGTAATGCGATCGCTTGCAACAAAATGTCTGTAGCAGGCAAATTATAAATTTTGCCTGCGTTTGTGTACTCAAGCGTCGTAAATTGTTTCGTCTTCCTTACGCCACGCCGGATCGACAATGCAGATAAACACCAACGGTTCAGTTCCGCAGCTGTGAATAAATTGCTTGGCATTCTGCGGAATATAAACCATATCTCCAGGTTCTACCAACTGGGTTTCTTCATCAATGTGCATCTCACCAGCACCGCTAAGGATGTAGTAAACCTCGGAAGTTGTTAGCGAGTGCGGCGTCGAAGTTTGTCCCACCGGCAGAATCGCGTGAGCCAAGCTATAACGCAATTCTACCGGCTGTTTATCTGGATGCAATAACTCCCTCAACTGAGTGGCATCACCGGCAATAAATTCTTCGCAGTCATGGAGCTTTTGAATTAGCATTCTCGATTCAGAGAGTAAAAAAACACCCGCAGTAATCTTACCCAAAAATTACGGGTTTAAAGCCCCGTCCTTCTAGGGCGATTTTTCTGTGTTTATAGCAATAAGTTGCTATAAACACAGTAGGATATTCCCATGATTGTATTAGAGTTCAAGTTAAAAGGTAGACATGAGCAGTATCGGGTCATTGACGACATGAGCCGAACGCGCAGTTTATCCGCAACAAAGCACTCCGGTACTGGATGGACAATCAAGGAATTAAGCTCTCTGACCTCTACAAACAATGTGCTGTATTAGCCAAAGAGTTTGATTGGGCAGGCAAGCTTAACTCAATGGCGCGTCAAGCCTCGGCTGAACGCGCCCTGATTGCAATTCAACGTTTCTTTGCTAATTGCAAAGCGAACTCGCCTGGAAAGAAAGGATTCCCGCAGTTCAAGAAGTGTACTCGCTCTGTAGAGTACAAGACTAGCGGGTGGAAGCTTTCTTCCGATAAGAGACACTTGACTTTCACGGATGGCTTTAAAGCTGGAACGTTTAAGTTAGTCGGCTCTCGCGACCTATATTTCTACGCTTCCGAAGAGATTAAGCGAGTGCGGGTAATCCGTCGCGCTGACGGCTACTACAGCCAGTTCTGCATCAATGTAGAACGAGTAGAAGAAATCGTTCCTACGGGCAAAGCGGTTGGGCTGGATGTGGGATTAGCCCATTTCTACACCGACAGCACAGGAGAAACTGTTCCAAACCCTCGCCATCTTCAAAAAAGCGAGAAAGCCCTGAAGCGCTTGCAACGAAGAGTTTCTAAGAAAAAGAAAGGATCAGCCAACCGCCGGAAAGCCATTAATCGGCTAGGAAGAAAACACCTAAAAGTCGGTAGACAGCGTAAAGACTTCGCCGTAAAAACGGCGTTGTGCGTGGTGAAATCTAGCGATTTCGTAGCCTACGAAGACTTGCAGGTGAAGAATATGGTGAAAAACCACAAGCTTGCCAAAAGCATTAGTGATGCAGCTTGGTCACAGTTCGCCCAATGGTTGCAGTATTTAGGGAAGGTGTACGGAAAAACAGTAGTTGCTGTTGCTCCTCAATATACATCCCAAGATTGTTCTAACTGCGGTGCGACAGTTAAGAAGTCGCTATCAGTCAGGACTCATGTATGTGGCTGTGGAACTGTATTAGACCGCGACCACAACGTCGCACTAAACATTTTGGCTAAAGCTTTAAGGTAAACAGGTATTGATTTATAGCAACCGCCAAGATAGTTAGGACGTAGAGTAGAGATCACCTGTGGTCCTGAAGTTATTCAAGCTGCTCATGGCAAACCCCTATAGTTATGACCTGCGTCAGAAGGTGATCCAAGCGATCGAGTTAGACGGCATGAAGAAAAGTGAAGCCGCACAGGTGTTCCAAATTAGTCGCAATACGATTGACCTATGGCTGAAGCGGCGA
>NZ_JAMPKB010000071.1:0-27264 GCF_039961925.1 Trichocoleus sp. DQ-U1
CATCGACAGAGCAAAAAAGTTCTTCTAGACTAAGCATGGGACGAGCCTGTAAAGCTGTTGTGTGATGACTTTTAGCTTACTCGCTTGTCCCCTCCTTATCCCGAACTCAGGTTATATACTGTTTTGACCTTTAAATCTGTGACTTCATCTTGTTCTTGAAGGGGGAAGCGAGTCATAGTTGCCTCTATCATTCGTTTGTAAAATTGCTAGGCGAGATGGAAGCGGTTTTTTTGTTATCTGAAATATTTTTGTTCTCATTTAATAGATGCAAGAGTCGATCGGGAGCATGGTTCCGTCGAATCCAGTCATTAGCGATCGCGCAGCTAACTCCCTGTAAAAATCCCTAAAATTCAGAAAATTTTAATTTGAACTGTATTCGATTACACCCTATGAAGATTTGTTACCAAATCTCTAATAGTATAACCTTGAAAATATATTGGTCAATTCGACTGACTCGACCACTTAGAACTCGACCACTTAGAAGAACAAAGATACGTAGTTGAGATTATGCAAGCAGAATACGCAGCGCGTCGCGAGCAGTTGATGGCGAAAATTGGCAACGGCACTGCCATCTTTCGGAGTGCCCCAGTGGCTGTCATGCACAACGATGTTGAGTACACTTTTCGGCAGGATAGTGATTTTTATTACTTAACTGGATTTAACGAACCAGAGGCGGTGGCAGTTTTAGCGCCCCACCATGCAGAACACCGATTTGTATTGTTTGTCCAGCCGAAGGAACGAGATAAGGAAGTTTGGACAGGATATCGCGTCGGGGTAGAAAAGGCAAAAGAATTCTATGGGGCGGATGAAGCTTACCCGATTGCAGAACTAAATGAGAAACTACCTCAGTATTTAGAAAAAGCCGACCGGATTTATTATCATTTGGGACGCGATCGCGCTTTCAATGAGACTATCCTCACCCACTGGCAGCGGTTGATGGCGGGTTATCCCAAGCGGGGTACGGGACCCATTGCGATTGAAGACACCAATCCGGTGCTTCACGGGATGCGACTGGTGAAGAGTCCAGCCGAGATAGAATTGATGCGTCGTGCGGCTGACATCTCGGCAGAAGCTCACAACTGGGCGCGAGAATTCGCTCAACCGGGGCGTTACGAGTACGAAGTGCAGGCGGAGATAGAACACATCTTCCGAAAACGGGGTGGAATGGGGCCAGCTTATCCCTCAATTGTTGCCTCTGGCGCGAATGCTTGCGTGCTGCACTACATTGAGAATAATCGGCAGATGCAGGATAACGAGTTACTGCTGATTGATGCGGGTTGTTGCTACGACTACTACAACGGCGACATCACGCGCACATTTCCGGTCGGGGGCAAGTTTACGACAGAGCAGAAGATACTTTACGACATTGTATTAGAAGCGCAGTTACAGGCGATCGCGCAAGTTCAACCCGGAAATCCCTACAACTTAGGTCACGACACGGCAGTGCGTGTTTTGGTCGAAGGTTTAATCGATGTGGGACTTCTGGCGGGTGATATTGAAGAAATTATCAAAGAGGAGAAATATAAACCCTTTTATATGCACCGCACCGGACATTGGCTGGGTTTAGATGTCCACGATGCTGGTGTTTATAAGCACGGGGAAGAAGTTTGGCAGAGTTTGCAACCCGGTCATGTGCTAACAGTGGAACCGGGTCTATATATTGGACTGGATGTAGAACCAGCCGAGGGGCAACCTGCAATTAATGACAGGTGGCGTGGGATTGGTATCCGCATTGAAGATGATGTGTTAGTTACTGAATCAGGACATGAGGTACTGACGGCGGGGGTTCCCAAGTAGATTGGATTAAACTTTAAACTTCATCAAAATCCCTCATTATCCTCAAATCTACGGGTTTAGTGAGGGTATCTTTTTTTTGGAAACAGCCGAGGCGGAATCTGTTTGTTTGTTTCCAACTCGCGCCATCAGTCAAGCAGAATTACAGTTTTGTGTCGCAAAGCCCATATTTTCCCCCTTATCTGGGTAAAATCGCTGATAGGGGCAGCGTTGGGAGCAAGGCGGAGGTCTATGGTAATGCAAGGTGTAGAGAATTCCTCTAAGCAGGCGGAGCAGTTTCAACTGCTTCAAGCCCAACTGCGCGATCGCTGGCAGGGAGTCGATTTGTTCGACAGCGATGACTACGATATTTTAGTGATTCCTTCGGTCAGCCTTGACCAGCGGGAACTACTTAAAATTCAGGGCTTTCTCAATTATGAAGAGCGGCTGCTCTTTTCTTTAATTCGCCTGCGACACCCGCGCACGCGGCTGATTTATGTAACTTCACAGCCGTTACCGCCAATTGTGATTGATTACTACTTGCAGCTGTTGCCAGGAATTCCGTTTTCTCATGCTCGCGATCGCTTGTTACTATTTTCTACCTACGATTCCTCAGCCAAACCTCTCACTCAGAAGATTTTAGAGCGCCCTCGCTTGATGGAGCGGATGCGGCAAGCCTTGCGCCCCGAAAAATCTTACATGATCTGCTATAACTCGACCTTGCTAGAGCGAGATTTGGCAGTACAGATGGGCATTCCCCTTCTGGCGCTCGACCCCGATTTACTCACCTGGGGCACCAAAAGCGGCAGCCGGAAAATCTTTGCCGAGTGTGGGGTTCCTCATCCCGATGGCAGCGACAGTGTCTGGAATGCAGAAGACTTGGGCGTAGCAGCAGCCGAATTGTGGGAACGCCAACCGCAGTTAAAGCGGATGGTTGTCAAACTCAATGAAGGATTTTCCGGCGAGGGGAATGCGCTACTGGATCTCAGACCAATCAAAAATGTGGCACCCGGAGAAGCCTCCCATGCCGAAAGGGTTGCCGCGATTAGCGATCGCTTTTCCTCCTTAAGCTTTCAAGCCAAGGCAGAAACTTGGGAAAATTTTTCCAGCCGTATCCCAGAGTTAGGGGCAATTGTAGAAGCTTTTATTGAAGGAGAGCATAAGCGATCGCCTAGCGTTCAAGGTCGCATTGACCCCAATGGAGAGGTAGAAATTCTCTCCACGCACGACCAAATTCTGGGTGGCCCAGATGGTCAGATTTATCTCGGTTGCAACTTCCCCGCCGATGAAGCTTACCGCCTGCGCTTGCAGGACTTAGGATTGCGTGTGGGGCGAAATTTGGCAAAAAAAGGAGCTTTAGAACGCTTTGGGGTGGACTTTATCGCCTGTCATCACCCCGAAAAATCTGGCGAGCAGTGGGACATCCAAGCGATTGAAATCAATTTGCGGAAGGGCGGGACGACCCACCCGTTTATGACCCTCAAGTTTTTAACCAACGGTCGCTATGACAGTTCCACGGGTTTGTTCTACAGCCAACAAGGTCGCCCAAAATACTATGTTGCTACCGACAACCTCCAAAAAGAACGTTATGTAGGGCTGTTGCCGAATGATTTGATGGATATTATTGCCCACCAACGGCTGCACTTTGATACCAGTACAGAAACCGGCACCGTTTTCCATCTCATGGGTTGTCTTTCCGAGTTCGGCAAGCTGGGATTAACCAGTATTGGTGATTCTCTGCAACAGGCAGAAGAAATTTACAACAAAGTTGTGAAAGTCCTAGACGAAGAAACGAAAACTCGCCCTAGTGCTTCTTATTCGGCATCCTATCCCAGCCCTCCGATTGCTTGGAGTGGAAAGAGTTAAAGAGTTTGGAGCTAGCGCAACGCTTGACTGACTCAGATAAAAGTGATGTTAAGCGTTGCAGTGCAAAGCAAGGACTAAGTATATTTCCTTAACGCCATTGAGACTGGAAATAATCACACGAGAATTTCTTTGGGCTGCGCCAGAATAGAAACAACTCTTTTTTCTTGATCGCTAAATAATAGTGCTTTAAACGATTAGTTACTCAGTCCTCAGTCCTCAACCCTCAGCCCTATTTTAAGCGGCAAAAACTGAGCGCCAAAAGCCTATACTAAACATCGCTCAATCGTTGATAGAACAGATTTCGCTAATGATGAGAGGTCATAACCGCCCTCAAGACCAAAAACAATGCGACGAGTTACTTGCAGACAATAATCGGTAAATAACCCATAATCTTGCGGTTGCAGGTTAATACTAGCTAATGGGTCATCTGCATTCGCGTCATAACCAGCACTGACTATCAGCAAATCTGGCTGAAAATTGGTTAAAAAGGGTACAATCTTCTGCTCAAAAAGCGGTTGGTATTCAGTGATTGTGCTGCCAGGAAACATGGGGAAATTCAGCACATTGTTGTGGATACCGCGTTCGGAAGCTTGTCCGGTGCCGGGATAGCAAGGAGATTGATGCAAGGAACAGTAGGCAATTTGGGGGTGGGTTTCTACAATATTTTGCGTGCCGTTGCCGTGATGAACATCCCAGTCGAGGATAGCAACGCGATTGATGCTGGGTTGTTCGAGGGCATAGTAGGCTGCGATCGCTGCATTGGAAAATAAACAAAACCCCATGCCATAATTGCGTTCTGCATGGTGTCCGGGGGGACGTGCCAGCACAAAAGCTGGG
Organism: Trichocoleus sp. DQ-U1; assembly: GCF_039961925.1. NCBI lineage: Bacteria > Bacillati > Cyanobacteriota > Cyanophyceae > Leptolyngbyales > Trichocoleusaceae > Trichocoleus > Trichocoleus sp. DQ-U1. The sequence continues at coordinate 4,477 of NZ_JAMPKB010000071.1, forward strand.
TTATTGGTAGCGAGGACGCGATCTACCCCATCCAGCCACGCGCTGGCTGCAAGCATTGCCACATCGTAACTCCGAGGGGAAACGAGGGTATCGCCACCATCCAAATATCCGCCACCATTCTGGGCAATCTGCCGGACTTTCTCAATGTGTTGTTGAGTGTGGACTTGTTGTAAAATCGGCGCGATCGCACGGTTCTCTACTGGCGTTGGCAGCTGCCATTCAATTTGAGCTGCCCAAGGCGCAGCTTTTAAAGCGTTCACAATTGCCGTCAGGCGTGCGGGTCGTTCTGGGTGGGATCGACCCGTGTCGTGATCGAGAAACTCATCTGAGTAGATTACAGGCAGCATAGTCCGAGAAAGGTTGGCAACACCAGGATCAATCATAGGCAGCATCAATGCTTTCTGGCATTATCTGCACCTTGCTTAATCCCGTTTCAAATCATCCCTCAAATCTTCACCTTCGTTGTACATTTGAGGTGCCACCGCCGGGTTATTCTTCAGTTCACCTGGCTCTACATTCAACAGAGTTTCGTTGATTGACGGAGGCTGTTTGATCTTAGCGATCGCTTCTTTCACTTCTGGGTCTAGTGCTTCTTCTTGTTCGTTCATCTCTTCATCTTGAGAAACTTGTTCAGCGCTCATATATATTTACCCAAATAGGTTTAACTGTCCGTGACTCAGCTTAAACTCCTCCGTGGGGAGACATACACTGTCTTGAGGCTTAAATTTTAAAATGCCGTCTGCCTTATCCGTCCTCTCTCGCTTCTCCTGGATCATCCAACAGAAACTTATCGCGTAGATAAGTTGTTCATAACTAACCTCAAAATTTTGTATCTTATGATTCAATTTATGAATAAAAAAGTATAACTTTTACGCCCGATTGCGGAGTCTGGGCGGAGGAGAAAACTCTTTTACCTGCAATAGCGAGGAAATAGCAGTGTCACCAAAAAAGCCCAACCCCCCCGATCGCACTCAACGCTGGAGATTTCCTCAACTTTTTGGCTTGGCAAAGCGAAATCCTCTGATGATTTCACGCTGGGTCTTACGCTGGACGGTTCTCGGTACTGCTTGTGGCTTATTCGCTGGGTTGTACTGGAACGTTCTGGAGTTCTTGATTCACATCCTTAACCGGGTTGAAGGGCCGACTCTACTGCTGGTGATGCCACTTGCCGGGTTGCTAATCGGCTTGGTGATTTATTTTCTAGGGAATCCCGGTGAAATTGCCGTACTTGTTGATAATATCCACTTTCGCGGCGGACGCCTGGATGCGACCAAAAATCCCTCGATGATTCTGGCGTCCCTATTGAGCATCTCGGCTGGGGGCAGTGCTGGCCCAGAAGCACCGCTGGTACAAGTCACCGGCTCTTTGGGAACTTGGGTCGCTGACCGCTTAGATTTGCAGGGAGAAGACCTGCGATCGATGAGTTTAGCGGCGATGGCGGCGGGCTTCACTGCTTTATTTGGCGCACCTCTGGGCGGTGCCATGTTCGCCTTAGAGATTTTGCATCATCAACACGTTTTGGAGTATTACGAAGCAATTCTGCCAGCAATTGTGGCGAGTTGCGCGAGTTATCTAGTTTTTGCGGCAATTACCAAACTGGGGATTGCCCCAACTTGGCATTTTCCCCAGTACACCCTCGACAACATTGATGATTTTGCGATGGCGATCCTGTACGGAGTGATTGGAGCCATAGCCGGATGGCTGTTCATGAGCATTTTTCGAGGATGCGATCGCCTTTTGGCTCGAATTCCCGGCCCCATTTATGTACGGACGACTTTTGCTGGTTTAGGATTGGGCATTTTAGCGACTCTTTTCCCCCTCACCCGTTATTTTGGACACGAAGAGTTAGCAGAAGTCCTTGAGCATGATTTTTCAATGGCTTTCTTGTTAACGCTAGCAATTGCAAAAATGGTGGCGATTTCCATCACAGTCACGGGTGGTTGGCGGGGTGGGTTTATTATCCCGATCTTTTTCACGGGTGCTTGTATCGGCAAAGCGATCGCTCTATTGATTCCGGGACTGAATCCTGCCCTTGCCATGATTTGCGTTATGGCGGCTTTTAATGCATCAGTAACGCGGACGCCCGTAAGTACGACTTTACTGTTGACGAAACTAACGAACATCAGTCCGTTAACGCCTGTCTTGTTTGCCAGTTTGATTGGCTTTTTTCTGGCTCCCAAAGCACCTCTGATTACGGCTCAACTCAAAACGCAGCAAGAAGCGATCGCTGAGTAACCAAAGTCAGTTAAAAGATTATTAATTCTGGATGGTTTGGGGCGAATAGCAAAACGGATTACTAGCCACAAACGATTCGCCATTAATCATTAGGAATTAAGCCGGAACTAACGACCCAGAAAGACCAAAATGTGATAAAATTTTAATAGAATTTGTCATTATTTGGAATTAAGGCGGAAGTTATTGCAAGCCTTTGCATATTATCTGCCATTTTTCTATACTTTTGGAGCTTTTTCACAGTATGACCACTTCCCCGGAGCGGATTATCCCCACGGATTTAGGGAGCGAGATGTCCCGGTCTTACCTGGAATACGCGATGAGCGTAATTGTTGGTAGGGCACTCCCAGACGCTAGGGATGGTCTGAAACCCGTACACCGGCGGATTCTCTACGCCATGAATGAGCTGGGTCTTACCCACGATCGACCTTTCCGCAAATGTGCCCGTGTGGTGGGGGAAGTGCTGGGTAAATACCATCCTCACGGTGATACAGCGGTATACGACGCCCTAGTGCGGATGGCGCAGGATTTTTCCATGCGCGACCCGCTGATTAACGGACACGGCAACTTCGGCTCGGTGGACAACGATCCACCAGCGGCAATGCGATACACCGAATGCCGCTTGCAAGCCCTCACAGGGGTTGCCCTCCTCCAGGATATTGAAGCGGAAACAGTAGATTTTGGGGATAACTTCGATGGTTCCCAGCAAGAACCGCTGGTATTACCCGCACGCATTCCCCAGATGTTGCTCAATGGTTCTTCGGGGATTGCCGTGGGAATGGCAACGAACATTCCCCCGCACAATCTGGGAGAGTTAATCTCTGGATTGATCGCCTTGATCCACAATCCAGAGATTACTGACCTGGAGTTGATGCAGTATATTCCTGGCCCAGACTTTCCGACAGGGGGGCAAATCCTGGGAGTTTCTGGGATTAAGGAAGCCTATACGACTGGGCGCGGTTCGATTACAATGCGGGGTGTTGCCCAGATAGAAACCATTGAACATCGGGGGCGTCCTGACCGGGAAGCAATCATTATCACTCAGTTGCCTTACCAAACGAATAAGGCGGCGCTGATTGAGAAAATTGCCGAAATGGTGAATGAGAAGAGGCTGGAGGGAATTGCTGATATTCGGGATGAAAGCGATCGCGATGGAATGCGGATTGTCGTAGAACTCCGGCGAGACGCTTATCCCCGCGTTGTCCTGAATAACCTCTACAAGCAAACCCCCATCCAAGCAAACTTTGGGGCGAATATGCTGGCGCTGGTAAATGGGGAACCCCAGTTACTCAGTATCAAGAAATTCCTCACCGTTTTCCTAGATTTCCGGATTGAGTGCATCACCCGTCGCACCCGCTACGAATTGCGGAAAGCAGAAGAGCGAGACCATATGCTGCAAGGGCTGCTGATTGCCCTGTTGCACCTGGATGCAATGATTGAGCTAATCCGCAGAGCCGCCGACACCCCAACCGCTAAAGCGGAAATGATGGAGACTTACGGGTTGTCTGAGTCGCAAGCGGATGCGATTTTGCAGATGCAGTTGCGACGCCTGACAGCACTGGAAGCTGAAAAAATTCGCTTAGAACACGAAGAGTTACAAGCGCAAATTGCTGATTTGCAGGATATTTTGGCGAACAAAAGTCGCATCCTGGAAATCATTGAAAATGAAGTGTCGCAAATCAAAACCACCTTCGCAACACCGCGACGAACCACCATCGAACACGCGGAAGGTGAGATTGATGACACCGATTTAATTGCCAACGAAAAAGCCTTAATTCTGCTAACAGAGCAGGGTTATATCAAACGGATGCCAGTCAACACTTTCGAGGCGCAAAGCCGCAATACGAGAGGGAAGAAAGGCACTGGCATGAAAGAGGATGATGGCGTTGAGCATTTCCTCACCTGCTGCGACCACGATAGCGTTCTATTTTTTAGCGATCGCGGTGTCGTTTACTGCCTCAAAGCGTACCAAATCCCAGCCTCGTCTCGCACAGCACGGGGTATCCCAATTGTGCAAATGCTGCCCATTCCGCGAGACGAGAAAATCACCTCCATCGTGCCGGTTACAGAGTTTACCAGCGATGAATATCTGGTGATGCTGACCAAGGGTGGTTACATCAAAAAGACAGAACTGTCTGCTTTCGGCAATATTCGGGCAAATGGCTTGATTGCGATTTCCCTGGAAGAAGGCGACCAGTTGCGGTGGGTGCGAAGAGCGAGAGCCGATGATAGCATCATCATCGGATCGCGACAAGGAATGGCAATTCACTTTAGAACCAATCACGAGCAACTGCGGCCCCTCGGTCGCGCCACGCGAGGAGTCCGGGCAATGGCTCTCCGCAATGCGGATGAATTGATCAGCATGGATATCTTGCCAAGTCAAGTGGTTGCGAAGATCGTCGAGAGTGAGGAGTCGGAAGCAGCGGAAGCATTGGAAGCAACCAGTGAAGACGCCCCTATCACCAATGGTCAAGGGCCGTGGGTGTTGGCGATTACAATGGGTGGATACGGTAAGCGAATCCCGGTTTCCCAATTCCGCCTGCAAAATCGAGCCGGGATGGGGTTAGTCGCGACGAAGTTCCGGAAGCCGAAGGATCGACTCGCAGCATTGCGGGTAATCAATGAAGGCGATGAGCTAATGATGGTGACGAACCGAGGCATTATCATCCGTCAAGCAACCGATGCGATTTCCCTGCAATCCCGGATGGCGACTGGAGTCCGGGTGCAACGCCTGGATGAAGATGATGCGATCGCTGCTGTTGCCTTAGTACCCCCCTCGACTGACTCGACTGACTCGACTGATGATGAGGAAGAAGTAGAGAATTAAAAATTAAAAATGCAAAATTAAAAATGAAGAAACTACCTTTTTTAATTTTTAATTCTGCATTTTTAATTTCTCTGGTAGGTGGCATCTTGATGGGGGTGACAACAGCTCCTATCCAAGCATGGCCCCTAGCTTGGATTGCCTTAGCCCCTCTGTGGATTTTAATCCTTAAAAAGGGAGAATTGAAACTTAAAAAAGGAGGAGAAACTTCTTCATTTTTAAGTTTTAATTCTCCCTTTTTAATTGGTTTAGCGTGGGGGATTGGCTATCACGGCGTTGCTTTATCTTGGATTACCGGGATTCACCCGATGACGTGGTTAGGGGTTCCCTGGCTGGCAAGTTTAGCGATCGCATTCTTTTGTTGGACTTTCATCACCCTTTGGGGAGCCGTATTAGTTGCAATTTGGGCGGCTGTTCTGGCTTTCCTCTGCAAGCCAGAAAGCAAAACTTCTTCATCCTTACTTCGTCTTTTGATTGGCGTTGGTTTGTGGTGCGGACTTGAAAGTCTTTGGGCTTCTGGATCGCTATGGTGGACTTCCCTTTCTTATACCCAAAGTCCTCACAACCTAGCTATTTTACACCTCGGTCAAATCTCTGGCCCTAACACAGTAACCGCAGCAATTGTAGTCGTTAATGGCTTAATTGCTGAAGCATGGATTAACCGCAAAAAACACATAAGATATAGAGAAGAAACAGATTTTTCCACTCCTTCCTCTGCGTCCTTTGCGCCTAAAGCGCTAACGCGCATGGCTTCGCTAGGGCGGTTCGTTCTTCATCCAGGTTATTTAAGCATTGCGGCTGGGTTATTAGTAGCGTTACATCTAATCGGATTTGGGCTGTATAGCCGTCCCTTGATTCAACCTCCCCAAACTGCATTAAAAGTAGGAATTATTCAAGGAAATATTCCCAATAAACTCAAATTCGATCCGATTGGCTGGCGTCGTGCAATCGAAGGCTATACCAGCGGCTACAAAACTTTAGCGGACGAGGGAGTTGATGCTGTTTTAATACCAGAAACAGCATTACCCGTCCAATGGACGCAACCCAGTTGGATTCGAGATTCTTTCTTACAAGCAATTTTGGATAAAGGTGTAGTTGCTTGGGTAGGAACCTTTGGGGAAGAGGGAAATGATTATACAAATAGTCTTTATACGATTACGGGTACTGGTGAAACTTTTAGTCGCTACGACAAAACCAAGTTAGTGCCTTTAGGGGAATTTATTCCCTTTGAAAAAGTTTTAGGGAAACTAATTGATAAACTTTCTCCTCTCGATGCTCACTTAATTCCTGGCAAAACAAATCAAATATTTGATACACCCTTTGGACGCGCCATTGTGGGTATTTGCTATGATTCCGCCTTTCCTGAACTGTTCCGGCGTCAGGCGGCTGCGGGTGGGGAATTTATCCTCACAGCGTCTAATGATGCCCATTACACCTCTTCAATGATGGCTCAGCATCACGCTCAAGATTTGATGCGGGCAATCGAAAGCGATCGCTGGGCTGTCCGCGCTACGAATACTGGATTTTCTGGCGTGATAGATCCTCACGGGAGAACCTTGTGGATATCTAAAATGAATACTTACCAGCTACACGTAGCCACAATTTATCGACGACAAACACAGACTTTATATGTGCGTTGGGGCGATTGGTTAACACCCGTTTTGTTGGTGTTGGGAGCGATCGCTTGGTTCTTCACTATCTTCTGGCGAGATAATCAGCGGGGAAGATGATGGCAACCCTACCGCTACCCGTTTACTTTTCGCTTAGTGTACTCATAAAGAATAGCGATCGCTCGGTGTAGATCCAGATTCTCTGGCTTAAAAAATATTGCAGATATAGAGTAATAGCCTACTTCTTCAACTTTACTTATCATCGCTTGTAGAATTGCCCTGATTCTCCGCCATCTGCTGCACATCAGCAATCATTTGCCTAACCTTCTCTGCATTTGGAGAAGTGAGTTGTTGAAAAACTGCTAAAGATTCCTGCAAGTAGGTTAAGGCTGTAATAAAATTTTTTTGAGTATATGCTAATAACTGCCCTATGTTCATCAAAGCTAATGCTTGAAATTCCTCTTCACGCAGGTAATTCCAACATTTAAGAGCCTGCTGATAAAACTCAATTGCCTGTTGATATTGCTTTGAGAAAATGTAAATATAACCCAGAGTATGCACAGCTACGGCTTCAAGCTGGCGCTCACCAATTTCCTGTGTTATTTTCAGACACTGCTGATAAGACTCAATTGCTTGCTGGTACTGCTCTAGGGCATTGTAAACATCGCCCAGATTGCTCAGAGTTATGGCTTCAAATTTACGATCGCCGATTTCCTGTCTAATTGCCAAGCACTGCTGATAAGACTCAATTGCTTGCTGGTACTGCTCTAGAGCATTGTAAACATCGCCCAGATTGCTCAGAGTTATGGCTTCAAATTTACGATCGCCGATTTCTCGTACAATTGCCAAGCACTGCTGATAAGACCCAATTGCTTGCTGGTACTGCTCTAGAGCATTGTAAACATCGCCCAGATTGCTCAGAGTTATGGCTTCAAATTTACGATCGCCGATTTCCTGTCTAAATTCCAAGCACTGCTGATAAGACTCAATTGCTTGTTGGTACTGCTCTAGAGCATTGTAAACATCGCCCAGAGCATTCAAAGCCATACCTTCAATTTTGCGAGTACCGATTTCTCTTGCAATTGCTAAAGACTGCTGATAAGACTCAATAGCTTGTTGGTACTGCTCTAACAAAGAATAAGCATCGCCCAGAAAATTCAGAACTATGGCTTCAAACACGCGCTCGCCAGTTTCCCGTGCAACTTCTAGTGATTGCAGGAAGAAAGCCATCCCTTGCTCAACTTGCCCCTGTTTGACATAGATAACTCCTAATTGAAACAGAACAGTCAATTTTTGTTTTTTTAAATACTCATTTTTATTTACTAAATTAAGTGCTTTTTCCAGGTATTCTGTCGCTTTTGTGAATTCATCCTGGCTACGGTTTGCCTCTCCTAACTGAGTCAAAATATCAATCCGAGTTTGTAAATTATCTTCGGTTTCATGACAACCAGAAGGGCTATATTCCATCAAAAGTCTATGTAACAGATCAACTCGATCTTGTTTTTCAGGCAATTCTAACTCATCGTAGATTTTTTTAGACTGTAGAGTTTTGGAAAGAGCATCATCTTTAGTAGATTGAACTGTATTAAAATGAAAAACACCTGATTTCCACGCCCAAAAATCAGGTGCAAATTTAGCTAAACGAGTAATCGCATAATCTGGTAAGCAAAAAAGGATAGGATGAGGGATGCTTTTAGTGAAGGCATCTCGAACAAAGTTGAGATCCTGTAGCACGGGGGGGTATTCCCCAAACATCCCAATTGATTTTTCTAACCCTTGCAAAATTAAAACTAATTTTTTATCCGAGTCAATATTTATATCTGGAAACTTTTGGATTATTGCATCCCTCAAAAACCGCAGTTCCGGGTTGTCAAAATTTAGTAATTCAAGCTGAATTTCTTCGCATCTATGATGCTTTTTGAGTGCTTCTATTAAAGTCCCTAAATCTTTATAAAAATTAATCTCTATAAATCCAATTGTAAACCCTTCAGCAAAATCCAGGAAAGTCAACAGTTCAGATAACTGCTGCTGATTTATAGAAATAAATGTATCGACATCTGAATCTAATTCAGATAACTCTATATAATCATTAAGAAGATTGGAGAGCTTTTTGGAAGGCATCTATTTGCTTAATTACTGGGTTAACGTAATTCCACCGATTGTTGCCGTTATATTCTAAAACAGATGTATTAAACAGCATCAATTGCCCTATCTCATCTTTATTAATATCTTTATTTATGCACACTTGAGCTAAGAGAGGATAGTGTTCTGTAGGAATAACCCGCTCAAAGTTAAATTGCTCCTGCTTAACTGCATAGGTGACATCTTCCAGCGTAATTTTATTGTGACCGCGAGTGCTAGCCGTTTGGCAAGCAGTCCGCATCATCTGCATTAACTGACGGACATGACCACCGCTGGCTTTTGCCAAATTTAGTAAGGGTTCGCGGGATTCAAATACAGCCTCAATTTCGACTCGATGCTCAATCAAACTGGTAACCGCGTCTAGGGCTTTTTGGTTATAGTCTAAATCTACGCGATCGCGTTCAAACTCATAAATATTTACCATTGGCACAATGTTGGGTTTATCGAAAGCGTTATTTAGGTTTTTTTCTGAATAAAGTATAGAAATAGGTACTGTGTAGATAATTGTGCAATGTAGTTCTTGCAACTGTGCTGCATAGTCAAAAAACAAATGATTGCCAACATTTGGCGGCACTCGGTCTAGATTGTCAAAAATTATTAAAAATCCTTTGGAATGCGGAAATTTAGTTCGTAATTTTTTATAGCCATCTGTAACCAAAAGATTAATATCACTTTTGAGGCGAGAAATATCTTTTTCTAGAGCTTCTCTAATTGATATTTTTTTCTTTTCAGAACCTTTGATTTGAGCAGTTACTTTAGCTAATACTTTAGCAATAAAAGGAATCTCTGCACCTGCTTCTGCTGTTGTTTCTATACCAACAGAGTTTTCTATAGTTGTTTCAGTCTCTTCAGTAATATCTTTAAACCAGGACTCAAAGCTATTTAGCAGTTGAGCATCAAACTTTAAACCCAAAGTGCGTAATTCATACTCAACTAGCTTGATAATCACCAAATACAAATCTGTATAACGGGCATCGTTAATATCAATTTCTTCATCGGATTCTAAGTAAATCACCCGATAATCACGTTCCCATCGGCTCTTAATGCGTCTCAGCTCTGTACTCTTACCGCAGCCTCTATGCCCTGTAAATAAAAGTGTGGTAAATTCGCCAGCTTCTTGAAAGTCCAAAATGGTACTAACATCTTCAACCGCCTGAGTTTTTCGTACCGTTGATAGGTGAACATAGTATCGCTCGATGTTTTCACCTTCTAGCGGACGTACATCACAAACCCGATACGCAGCTTTAAGAGTCGTAGTACGATTGGGAGGAAGTGGAGTCATCAAGTTAGCCTAATTGTAGTAGCTGAATAGAGCTATAAAAATTCATATAGCCAAATTCTAGGCGATTTTCTGTCCCATCTCAAACCTAATCGTGTCTTGCAGCAAAATCTACAAAAGCGATGAGCAAGTAGCGCTTGTATGCATACGCTTCGCCTCCCTCCTTCTCAAAATCCAGCAAAGAGCGATCGCGCTCTCCCAAAGGAAAATGCGATTGCTCTTTAGTATTGCTGGATGTACTGCCCGATGTTACTGGTTCAATGTTACTGGTTCATCTGCGTCCCACGGTTCATCTGCATCGGGGTCGTCTGTGTTCCAGGAGTCATTTGCGTCCCAGGAGTTGTCTGCATTCCCCGGTTCATCTGCATATTCGGGGTTGTCTGCGTCCCCTGGTTCATCTGCATCCCCCGGTTCATCTGCGTCCCCCGGTTCATCTGCATCCCAGACATTCCAGGCATTCCAGGCATCGCATTGTCTGTCTCAGCCACCTTGGCACCTGTCATCGAAGCAGCCATTTCTAAATGACCCTGCACCCTTGGCAAGATTCTGCCAGCAAACGCTTTCAGATCGGGATCTTGTCCCAGTCCAACTTGACGCTGGTACACTGCGGCACTTTCCAAGTGACCGTTCAGCCCACCCTCCATCATATAGGCTTGGTCGAAGCTCTTTCCAGACAACTGCTGAAGCCGCATCATTGCCGCTTCATACTTTGGCCCCGGAGTGGTTGGAGGCGTGACTCCCTTCTGAGCTGCTAACTGCATCAGCTCTTGGTTCGCCCGTGTATGCTCCTGAATCATCTGCTGCGCGAACTGCTTTACATTCGGGTCGGTTGACTTTTCTAACGCCAGTTGCCCAAGTTGTACTTCTGCCATTCCCCCGTGGGCGGCGTCCATAATAAACTGCCTATCTAGGGCAGTCAACTGGCTGTTGCGTGACGGCGTTGCCTGTCGGTTTGACGGCGTTGCCGGTCGGGTTGATGGCGTTACGGGGCGGGTGGTCTGAGCTACGGCTGAGAAGCCCAGAGACGTAAATAATCCAACTGCTACAAGGGCAGCAGTTGCTGTTGTTCGTTTCATCATGGTTAAATCTCCAGGAAATACTTTTGTTTGCTAGGGCTGACCGTAGGTTCGTTAGCCAAAAAAGAGCTAACAAATTCAGGAAAGTCTTGATGCACTAAATTTTTTTTCTCAACTCAGCGATCATTTACATCTGAGCAGGTATACATCTACTAATACTGCTTAATCTTTCTTCAACTACCTCTCTCTTTAGATATGTTTGCTTACCGAGAGAGCTAATCGTATCAATTCATTCTTTAAAACCATACTTGCTGCTAAAAATTACTTTGTAGCTTCACTGGAAATTCCAAAAAACATATTGTAGCGCCGTGTCTATCAGATGCGATCTCTAGCTTGCTCTAAATTTCAACTAAATCTCGATCGATATTTGTTTTTTAGAATAAAAATGAATGCAATCTATTTTTGTTCGGTTTTATACAGGATAATGAAATTAAAAACTAGGCTAAAGTAAGGGATTTTCAGAACTAAAAACATCTCATTAGGTAGAGGCTTATTCAGCGAGTCATTAGGAAATTAGGGTTTATTCGCAGCGCTACTGCAATCAAAATCCGAAGCACTACCAATAGCGGGAATTAGCTGCACTGCTAGCTAAATAGAAAAGTGCAACTGCTGACTTGAATCGCCATCTAATTCAACAGGGGGATTCGAGTAGAGTAATATTTATCGCCTCTTCGGGATAGGCTAGAGCGATCGCTTGTTCTGACTGCCGCCAGAAAAGCTTGCAATGAACAATTTGAGAGTGGTAGCGTCGGAGAGCTAGCTAGATATACGTAGAAGCTGAAACGTCTAAACATGAAGCGATCGCTCCTTAGCCTGACTCTAGGCTTAACATTGCTAGAATCATTCACTCCAATTGCTTTGGCAGCACCCCCTAGAAACCCAGATCAAACAGTGGAGTGTGAAATCTTGGTCGTTGGAGGGGGACTCTCCGGTGCGGCGACTGCCTACGAAGGCTTATTGGCGGGGCGAACCGTTTGCCTCACGGAAATTACCGACTGGGTAGGAGGACAAATTTCCGCACAGGGAACTTCCGCACTGGATGAACGCCCTACCCAACGGCAAAAGCTGTTATATTCTCGCGGCTACCTGGACTTGCGACAGCGAATCAATCGCAAATATGGAGAACTCAATCCTGGCGATTGTTGGGTTAGTGAATCCTGCTTTCTTCCCCGCGATGCTCACAAACTGCTGTACGACCAATTGCAAGATGCTGCCAAAAGAGGCAGAGGCAAGCTGAAATGGTTTCCCTCGACGGTAATCAAAGAACTGAATATCGACCAAGCGGGCAATTTGATTCAAGGTGCGATCGCTATCCAGCATCGCCCAGCTAAAGGCGCATCCCCTCTCAACACCTTGCCGCTATCGCAAACGATTGAGGATTCTTATCGCTACGAGAACTCGCCTCAGTTTGAAAAAAGCATTGTGCGCTTTGTACCCCAGCCAGCGAAAAAGCCAGCACCCGCAGCCCCAAATTGGTACGTGGTTGACGCCTCAGAGACCGGCGAACTGATTGCCCTGGCTGACGTTCCTTACCGGCTGGGTATCGACCCCCGTTCTTACCTGGAACCATCTTCGTCGAGTGAAAAGGGCGATCGCTATTGCACCCAAGGCTTTACCTACACCTTTGCAATGGAGGCAACCAAACAACCACAAACCCATACCCCGCCACCGTTCTATTCTCAATATGAACCCTACTACAGCTATGAATTAAAGCGACTAGCGGACTTTGGGCTAGTCTTCACCTACCGACGCATTTGGAGTCCTAAAGCTGGAGAAACAACCAAATTCGGGGGTCTTTCCTATACGGGGCCCACTCCCGGCGACATCTCCATGCAGAACTGGACTTGGGGCAACGACTACCGCCCCGGAAACGCCGAAGATAACTTAGTTTACACTCGCGACCAGTTGCAAGCCGCTGGACAGCTACAGCCTGGAGAATGGATGGGAGGATTGCGAACCGAAACCCTCCGCAAAGGCGAGGAAAACGCGCTGGGATATTTTCACTGGCTGGTTGCTGGAACCACCGACTCTCAACTTGGCCCAGGAGTTAAGCAGGCGAAACCCAATAACCGTTACCTGAGTGGGTTAGATTCCCCAATGGGAACGGTGCATGGGTTATCTAAGTATCCTTATATGCGGGAAGGACGGCGAATTATTGGACGCCCCACCTTGGCTTATCCTCAAGGTTTTAGCATTTGGGAAATTGATATTTCTCGCCGTAACTACAAAGACGACTACTACCGTCAAACATTGTCACCAGATACCTATCGGAGACTACAGGCATCGCTTGCAGGACTGGAAGTAGCGTCTGTACTGAGCGGCACCAAGCCGCCGGAACAAGTCATGCGGCGCACTCGTTCCACCATCTATCCCGACGCTGTGGGGATTGGTCACTATGCCATTGACTTCCATCCTTGCATGACCCAAAGCCCCGCAGAAGCTCCAGGAAACACCGAACGGGAAGGTGAACGACGGGGTGCAGGTCAAGCATATCCGTTCCAAATCCCTCTCAGAGCGATGATTCCCCAAAAAATCAACAATATGCTAGTGGCAGGGAAAAGTATTGCGACCAGTCATATTGCCGCCGCTGCCTATCGAGTGCATTCCTTTGAATGGTCAGCGGGGGCTGCTGCTGGAACGACAGCCGCTTTTGCCTTAGAAAATGCGATCGCGCCTTATCAGCTAGTGGATGAACTGCCACGCGCCGAACCACAACTAGAAGCGCTGAAACGTCGATTGGATAAGAATAACAATCCGACTGTCTTTCCAGACACCTCAATTTTCAACCAGAATTGGGAAGATTGGAAATGATATTTGCGAATCGGGAATGGCTATCCAATTAGCCATTCCCGATTCGCAATGACTACTTTGCTGGCTTCTCTAGCGACCAAATAGGAAGTTTATTCACCTCTTGGAGGGTTAACTCTACATAAGTCATGTCCTCCGGCTTAGCAACTTCTAGACCAAAATAACCTTCAGGGCCATCGTGAGCGTGGGAGCCACTGCTCCGGGCTGAATAATGCCCTTGCAAACGAGCTTGATTAAATTGGGAACTCACGTTCCACAGCCACCGAGAGGGGAAGACAATACCGCCGAGATCCTCAACCCAGTCTCGACTCCCTCGCAGGTGATAGAAACGAGCCGCCTGAAAGCCCGACCTCCCATTAAAGACCCCACCCACAGAGACGATAGTGATTTTTGTATCTAGCCATTGGTTAAGATAGGGAGCCGCACCCAAGGCAACTTGTACGCCACCACTCGTTCCAACGAGAATGATGTCAAGCGGTTGACCCCCTTTACGGGAAATGGGCTGCCCACTATTCATCCGCTCGATGATGGCATTGGCAATCCCCTGATTATAAATAGAGCCATAGCGAGGATCGGCGGAAATCGCAAATCGCCAGAGATTGCGGATTTTGATCAGCACGCTGGCGATTCCCATCCCACCATTTCGATTCGCAAAGTGCCATACGGGACTTAATAACCGCTGTCCTCCTAGACCCTTGTTCTCTGCTGAGTATGGGAAAACATCTCCTACGGCTACGCAGTTAGGATGACTCTCAACAATCCGGTCTAAAAAGACTTCTTCCCCCGGTGTTAATTCATTGGCAGAAAAATCTCCTACTCCTGTCAAAAACACAATGTAACAATTGATTGGGGAGGATTTGGCATCAGGATTTGAGTCATTGTTGGGTGGCAAGATCGAGCTTTGGTTTTTCTTCAAACCTAAAGTTTCTGCTCCTTGTTCCAGCCACCATACTACAGTTCCGACTGGCGAAGTAATACCCCAGATTATGAGTATAAAGACCGCTAGGAGCAACAGCTTCAAGGTTCCCCCTCGAAGCCATACAAGTATCCGCCAAATCAATCGCAGCATTCAAGAATATCTAGTTGCTTACTGTTACTGTCTTAACGTCAATTAATTTCGGTCAGGAAGTGAATTTTTTTGGTGATTGGCTCCCTGAGGCATCCCTGACGCAGTATCCTATCCAAAGTTGTCATCAATCGTGAGTAGTAAGGATTCAACGTGAGCAGCGAGGAATCAAAAATAAGCTTGGGCACGACCCTTTGGAATGCACTTGCTTTAGATGGAAATTTTTATGAAAATGCTCGAAATACGCCTAAAACCTATCGAATTGCCCAAACTATTGTGATTTTAGCAGCACTGTCCCATGCTTTGGGTAGTGCTGTTATTTTATTAATTAACCTGGCAACGCTGCCCGTAATGCTGCTGGCGCTTCTGATTGATGGGATGAGCATTGTGGGAGGCTACTATTTCTGGACGCTTACCATTTGGAAGATTGGGGAGTGGCGAAAACCAAATCACGTTACCTATAGGGATTTGATGATTCCGATTGGCTTTGCCTATGCTCCGCAAGTGCTGAATTTCTTAACGCTGATTCCTTTGTTCGGACAACCACTTGAGCGGGTGCTAGCCGTTTGGAGTTTGCTGGCTGTGATTGTAGCAGTCCGCCAAGGGTTAGATATCAGCACTCGCAATTCGGCCTTAATTTGTTTGGTCGGATGGCCTTTGGTACAGCTGGCGGTTGGATTTATACAACGCTTTGAACAATTCCTGGTAGAGGGTTTCTAGGTTTTGTTGACATTTTGCCAAAACTTTGCACCAAATCCCGCTCTGGTTTTGCTTGGTTGTCACAGGAAACGAAGATGATTCTGACTTAACCTGTTACTTTCGGGGATTCAGGATTGTTAAAATAGAGCAAAATACTTGTAAATTAATTTTGTTAAGGTCTTTTCGCAATCTGCCTTATGACTAGGAGACTTTCAGCCGCTGTTGGCGCGATCGCCTCCGGTATAACTTTACCGACCGCCGCTGCACCGATTCAAGCTCCTGTTCAGACTCCTGAACGATCTAGTCAAGTTGTCCGCAAGTTATATCCTAATTACAAAGTGATCGTGTTAGACGATGATTTCAATACGTTTGAACACGTTCACGAGTGTTTGGTGAAGTATATCCCTGACATGACAAGCGATCTCGCTTGGGAACACACCTATCAAATCCACTTTGAAGGTCAAGCGATTGTTTGGGTGGGTCCCCAAGAGCAGGCAGAACTTTACCACGAGCAACTCAGTCGCGCTGGGTTGACAATGGCTCCTCTAGAGGCGGCTTAAAAGAGTTATGAGTTTGAGTTAGCATTCTTAGTTCAAAACTCAACACTCATAACTCAAAACTTTCCGATTTCCTACGCGGTTACGGTTGCCATTGCCCGTTCAACGGCTTGCAGCGCTTGGTTTACCTCTTCAGCAGAGACAATCAGCGGCGGCACAAATCGAATCACTTTGGGACCAGCAGGTACCAACAATAAGCCGTCGGCGATCGCTGCTTTCACAACATCTGCTGAAGTTAAATCAATCTCTGCCTTCAACTCCATGCCGCTGATTAAACCCCAGCCACGCACTTCACTAATTTGGTCGGGATATTTAGATGCGATCGCACTCAATCCAGCTCGTAATTGTTCGCCCCGATCTTGTACATTTTGCAGAATATTATCCCGTTCTATCGTCTGACAGACGGTTAACGCAGCCGCACAGGCAAAAGGATTGCCACCATAAGTGCTAGCATGATCTCCCGGCTGAAAAACATCGCAATGTTTCTTGCACAAGGTTGCACCGATGGGAATGCCGCCGCCTAATCCCTTGGCAGAAGTGAAGATATCCGGCTCAATCCCTAAATTCTCGTATCCCCAGAACTTGCCGCTGCGACCCATGCCAACTTGCACTTCATCTAAAATTAGCAATATGTCGTTGTCATCGCAGATTTTCCGCAATTCTTGGAAGTATTTGACATCACCGGGACGCACACCGCCTTCTCCCTGCAAGGCTTCTAGCATAATGGCGGTGACGTTTTGATCGCCTTCGTCGAGAGTAGCGATCGCATTCTTGATCGCCCCAATATCGTTGTAAGGCACATAGTAAAAACCAGGCATCAACGGGGCAAAATTTTTCTGGTACTTCGGTTGACCTGTAGCGGTAATCGTCGCCAACGTGCGCCCGTGGAAGCTGGCGTGAGCAGTCAAAATAATCGGCTTTTGTATCCCTTTGACCGTGTGGGCGTATTTCCGAGCCAGTTTAATCGCCCCTTCGTTCGCCTCAGCACCGGAATTGCAGAAAAACACCCGATCCGCGCAGGAATGCTCGATCAACCATTTTGCCAGTTCCCCTTGCACCGGGATGTAATACAAGTTAGAGACATGGTGCAGCGTCTGGATTTGGCGAGTTACGGTTTCCACCAAAGCTGGGTGAGCGTGTCCGAGGGTACAAGTGGCAATCCCGGCAACAAAGTCCAGATATTCGCGCCCCTCGCTATCCCACAGGCGGCAACCCGCACCCCGTTCTAAAGCTAGGGGATAGCGCCCGTAGGTACTCATCACCGAGGCGTCAAAGCCTTCTGGGTCATACGGAACGGACACGCCTGACTCTGCCGGAATTGAGGAATTTTCAACCAGAGTTTCTAGACTCACTGCTTACTCCTGAAATTTTTTATCCTTATTTGGCAATCTTAAAGGGAATTTTCAAAAAGTTCTGTTTAAAGGGAACTATAAACCCTGAGAAAACAGAAACAGCCTTACTTGCGAAAGGTTAGCTGAGGCGGTTAACATCGTCCACGCGACTCCAGGTTGAGTCTAAGATTGACCGCGAGCATTGCACTTGATCCAATCGGCTCGTCTGACAGGATGATTTTGGGAAAGTTTAAGTTGCGATCGCTCCTCATTTTTGTTTGTCCCAATCAGCTAAATCAGATGATGCATCTTTTATCCTTAGCAAAACTCCCCGTCTGGTGCTTTCCGCAGCCGTTTGTTCTCGCTAATCTTAACCAAACAAACCAGCAGCCTCAAGCAAACATTGCAGAGTTAGTCCCAATTCTGATTATTCTCCTGCTAATTGCCACAGTTGTTGCCCTGGTGACACAGCGGCTTCGCGTTCCCTATGTCACGGGTTTAGTGTTGGCAGGTTTACCAATCACGGAACTATTTTCTCGCCGGATTGGACTCGATCCTTCCTTAGTATTGAATCTTTTCCTGCCAATTCTCATCTTTGAAGCTGGCATCAATACAGATGTTAGCCGTCTCCGAAGCACGTTTAAACCAATTGCCCTTTTAGCGGGTCCAGGGGCGATACTTTCCTCGGCAATTATTGCCGTTCTGTTGAAATTTGGGCTAGGGCTAGATTGGATACCAGCGCTACTAATTGGAGTTATTCTCGCAAACACTGATACGGTTTCCATGATTGCCGTTTTTAAGGAGATACCTGTACCCTCCCGGCTTTCCACGATCGTTGAAGGAGAAACCCTCTTCAACGATGCTGCCGCCCTAGTTTCATTTAACCTGATTCTGACAGTGTATTCGACAGGTTCGCTCACAGTATTAGAAGGAATCCAACAACTATTATTTGTTGCCGTGGGAGGCAGTCTCGTTGGCTTAGTCTTGGGCTATTTAAGCATCCCTGTATTTCTTCGTTTACACGATCCCCTTAGCAGTCTCTTGCTAACCGTTGCAGTTGCATTAGGAACCTTTCAAATCGGGCAATCTTTAGGGGTATCCGGTGCTGTGGCTGTGGTTGTAGCTGGATTAATTTTCGGGAACGTTGGTCTTTCTCGCAGCACGTCTGCTTCCGATCGGATCGCGTTGTTAAGTTTCTGGGACTATGCCAGTTTTGCAGTCAATACCTTTATTTTTCTGCTGATTGGTGTAGAAATAAACCCGGTGACGTTCTGGAGGACTTTGCCAGCGGTTCTGCTTGCCGTTTTGGCTTACCAAATTGCGCGAGTCCTCACTGTCTATCCGCTGTTGGCTGGAGTGCGTTGGTTTGACCGTCCGATTCCATTGCGCTGGCAGCACGTCCTGTTTTTAGGTAATATCAAAGGCTCTCTTTCAATGGCTCTTGCCCTTAGCTTACCTACAACACTACCGGGGCGAGAGCAGTTGATCGCTTTAGTGTTTGGTGCGGTGTTGTTATCTCTCGTAGGGCAGGGCGTAAGTTTACCTTGGTTTGTACGCCGGTTGCAACTCTCTCGCTTCTCAGATTCTCGCCAACAAATTGAGGAATTGCAGGCTCAGTTAATTGCTTCTAAGGCAGCTCAAGATGAATTGGATAGTCTATTGAAAAAAGGGGTTTTGCCAAAAAGTGTTTATGAAGAAATGCGAGCCGTTTATCAGGTGCAAGTTGCCGGGGCAGAAAAAGCGCTGCGGAATCTTTATAATCGTCGTCCGGGACAATTAGTTGAAGGCGATCGCTCAAAACTTGACGCCATTCGACGACGATTACTCTTGGCAGAAAAAGGGGCGCTAAATGAGGCGATCCGGCAGCGAATTCTCTCTGAGGAAATTGTGCAAGGGCGAATAAAAACAATTGATGAACAACTGATGAAACTAGAAGATGATTAGGCACAACCATTAATAAAATCAATGGCTTGATGTAATGACCCTGGCTTCGTCACCATTAATATCGTCGCTCCTGGCTCTAATACTGTACTTCCGTTGGGAATTTCTAAATCCATGTGGGGATGGGATTGATAACCAATAATTAAAGAGCCTGTAGGAAATTGGGGTTCTTGAGCGATTTCAGCAACGGTAAGACCGACAACATAGCACTTTTGGGGAATCGAGAGTTTTAAAACTTCAATTTGACCCTGCTCAAAATGCATCATTGATTCTACTTGCGGATACTCAATCGCATTCACCATTGTAGAAACTCCCAAATCAACAGTACTGATGATATGAGAAGCCCCGACAATGCGTAGGGGTTCGGCAAAATCACGGTGGCGCACTCGACTCACAATATGGGAAACGCCGTAGTGTTTAGCAAGCGTGACCATTGCTAGATTTAAGGCATCATGACGGAGAACGGCTGCGACGGCATCAGCTTTGTGAATCCCGGCTTCTAGCAGCACCTCGGTACTGACAGCACTTCCTTCAAATGCCATTGCGCCGACTTGTTCGCGGACATACCGGCAAGCACTTGGATCGATATCAATTACGGCGACGGTATGCCCCAGGTCTACCAGCCGTTGCGCTAAATCCAACCCAACAAGTCCGGCTCCACCAATGAGTACAAACATAGCTGTCTCTCTAAGAATATTGACTCTGTGCTTCACTTTACAAGTCGAGAGCGGTTATCCTGCGAGGGTATCCTCCACATTTTTTTCTAAAATTGACTTAGGTGACTACAGGCAGTGTAAGCAACGATCGGACAGCACTTGAGCAAAAATATGAACGCCTTCGTCAAGAGTTGATTGGCGGTGCGATCGCACTCTTTGGTGTCGCCCTGCTCGGCACTTTATGGTACAAGCTGGTGGAGGGTTGGTCGTGGTCAGATGCCGCCTATATGACTGTGATCACGCTAGCAACTGTGGGGTATGGAGAAACTAATCCGCTGGGTAATCGCGGTCGCTTGTTTACGATCGCCCTGATTTTAACAGGTGTGGTCAGCATCGGTTACATCGTCAATCGGTTTACAGAAGCCCTGATTCAAGGCTACTTTCAAGAGGGAGGACGACTGAGGCAGCGGCGGCGTTTGGTAGATTCTTTAAACGAACACTATATCCTTTGTGGATTTGGGCGCACCGGGCGTCAGATTGCCAAAGAGTTTAAGGCGGAAGGCATTTCGTTTGTGACCATAGACTCTCAGGTGGAGCCGGTAGAGGAGGCGCTACAGTTGGGTTATATCGCGGTGCAAGGCGATGCGACGCTGGATGACACGCTTCACAGGGTAGCGATTGAACGGGCGATTTGTCTGGTGGCGGCGCTACCTTCGGATGCAGAAAATCTCTATACGGTGATTTCGGCGAAAACGCTCAATCCAAACATTCGAGCGATCGCGCGGGCAAGTACAGAAGAAGCGGTGCAAAAAATGCAACGCGCCGGTGCTGATGCCGTGGTTTCCCCCTATATTACTGGCGGCAGGCGCATGGCAGCAGCAGCGCTTAGACCCCAGGTGATGGACTTTGTGGATGGTATCCTCACGGGAACCGATCGAGCTTTTTATATGGAAGAGTTCCTGATCGATCCTCAAAGTTGTCCCGTTGTGAGACAAAGCCTAAGAGAAGCCCGGTTGCGATCGCAATCGGGCGCTTTAGTTCTCGCCATTCGTCGCGCCGATGGCACCCTCATCGGGGGTCCCACGGGAGAAACTCAATTACTGGCGGGAGATTTGCTCATTTGCATGGGTACAGCAGAACAACTGCGAATCCTCAGCCAAATCCTCATTCCCATTAGTTCTGGGAAACTGCGTCCGCCCAAGCATACCTAACCCAATCAGTTTTTCTACCTAGCGATCGCTTTAATTAATCCAGTTTCAGGGAATTCACTGGCACCTCATCCCAAGAATCAACCGTCCGCAATCTGGCAATCCAACCCGACTCCTTTTGGAAATCGGTTAAATTTTGCTGGTAGGATTCATGACAATCTTGTGCCTGCGCTTCATCACAACAGGCAATACAGGCATGAATCATCCCAGACGGGTCGATCTGTTCGTTCACCCAAATGGTCATAGGCATAAAGCTTGTAATCGTTGTATTGCTGGGCTTTTTCTAGTTCTTACTTTATTCATTACTTACCCGTTGCTTACTCAGGTGGTCTGAGAGTAGCGTCCCTTCGTAGAGAGTTTAACTCCTTTACATTACTCATTGCTTACTTATTTACAGCAGTCTTGGCATTACCTTATCGATGTCTTACTTAGGTAGCGCCTAAAAACCTTACCCTAATTAGAGTTTAACTCTTGGCACCTACAAGTCATATCCGGCACTGTTTAGGTATCTAACCTTAATCAACGAGTACCCATCTCTTCATGGGGTTTGTAGAGGTCATACAGAAGGCTCTTATTGTCAATAATCTTTTTAATTGAGAATCAGCTCTTAGTGGGTGTACTACTGATCTAGTACAGACTACTCCTACTGGTGATTCACATCCCCTTGGAGTCGCTTTAGCCTCTCCTGATATCTATGTTCATTTCTCCAGAATAGTTAAACTTTATAGTTAAACTTTTTCCGACAAACACATAAAACGCTTAGGAGAATTGTGGCTTACTTTCATTTGACACTTGCGAACAAACCTTAGCACTCTCGGAGTCTGGGAATATTTGACTAAATTAGGACGATCTCATCTAGCAGGGACGTACGTCCGTTTAATGTATCCCAGAGACTATCAGCCATACCACGGGAAAATCCTAGTCGCTTCACTTAATTCCTTGATCGCTGAAAAATACATCCAATTAGATACAGCAAAATAATTGTGAATAAGTGTTAATTAAGTGACCGTAATATCACTTACTCTTTCACAATATAGAAGCCTATTAAAAGGGCAGTCACCCTGTCAGTTAAGTTTGCGAGACCCGTACTGGCAGAGTGACTTACGACTTACTCACACTCACTTTTAACTAATGCAATAGGTACTAGAGTAAAACTTCTTTCTAGATGGCTTTATTTTAGTACCTATTGCGCTTTTGTTTTATAAGTACTTATGTAAAATAAATTACACATAATAAAAAGTAGAATTAAGCTAAAACAAAAGTCAAGAAAACAAGAGACTTATGAGATTTATTAGAGATTTAAGCCGAGAAACTCAAAGGATTCTCAAAAGAATTTATAAAGAAAGTAGACATCATCAA